>CANQLJ010000003.1 GCA_947624685.1 Candidatus Gastranaerophilales bacterium
TGCACTTAAGGATGTAGCCATACAGACGGATATATTAAGCGCTCCCAAGCTGAGGCCCGGCTGCGAGTTGTATCTGAAAACAGAAAATTTACAGATAACAGGCTCTTTTAAGGTACGAGGCGCTTATTTCAAAATGCTTCAGCTTACGGAGGAAGAAAAAAAACGCGGCGTTATAGCATGCTCTGCCGGCAACCACGCGCAAGGTGTCGCTTTAGCTTCAAAAGAAAATAACATCAAAGCAACAATATTTATCCCATCAACCGCTCCAATATCAAAAGTCGAAGCCACAAAAAGCTATGGAGCGGATGTTAAATTGATTGACGGGGTTTATGATGATGCTTATCTTGAAGCGATAAAATTTCAAAAAGAAACGGGAGCGACATTCATTCATCCTTTTGATGATGTTGATGTTATAGCGGGCCAAGGAACAATCGCTCTTGAGATATTGGAACAATTAAAAGAAGTGGACGCTATAATTGTCCCGATAGGTGGCGGCGGCTTAATTTCTGGAATATCAGCAACCATTAAACAATTAAAACCCGATTGCAAAATCTATGGTGTACAAGCTCAAAACGCCGATTCAATGCATAAATCAAAATTATATAACCAAAGAATCGAACTTAAACAGGTTAATACCTTCGCAGACGGTACGGCAGTTAAATTACCGGGCGAATTAACCTGGCAATTTTGTCAAAAATATGTTGATGAAATTATAACAATATCGGAAGACGAACTTGCGGTTGCGATATTAGAGCTTATTGAAAAAGAAAAGATGATTTCAGAAGGTTCCGGTGCTTTGAGTGTAGCAAGCGTTATGTTTAATAAAATTCCGCTTGAGGGTAAAAACATCGTTTGCTTAATTTCAGGCGGCAACATTGATGTTAATATTCTTTCAAGAGTAATTAACAGAGCATTATTAAAAACGGGAAGAATTTCAAACCTTACGATTGAACTATTAGATAAACCGGGGCAATTAAGAGACGTCAGCGCGATTATAGCCGAGCTCGGCGCAAACGTGATTCGTGTAAGACACAATCAAGGCGGCGAAGGAACGGATATTAACGATTGTTATTTAAAAATTTCAATGGAAACAAGAGATTTTGAACATTTTGAAATGATAAAAGACGCTCTTATTAAAAAAGGGTATAACATTTTATCCACCGTTCAATAAACAAAATAAAGGAGAAGTATTATGAATAAAATAATCTATACAAAATCCGCACCAAACCCCGTCGGGCCTTATTCTCAAGCAATTATCGCAAACGGATTTTTATATTGCTCGGGTCAAATTGCAATTAATCCCGATAATGATACGTTTTTAGATGGCAGTATAGAAGAACAAACCAAACAGGTGATGAAAAACATCAAAGCTGTCTTGGATGAAGCGGGATATAGCTTTAATGATGTTATTAAAACGACTTGTTTTTTGGATGATATGAAAAACTTCAATATTTTTAATGAAATTTATGCGCAATATTTCATCTCAAAACCTGCCCGCTCCTGCGTTGAAGCAAAATTACCCAAAAACGCAAAAGTGGAAGTGGAAATTATTGCCTATAAAGCTTAAAGATTGATTAACAATATTGGGCATTATTTTTAACATATTGGATGATGTTAAATGCGTCATTCATGAGTTGTTTTGGGTATTTAGAGCTGATATTGTCGCTATGGAATTGTTTAACTAATCTTAAATAGTTTGCTTTATCCATTGCAAAAAATTCGTCTAAACTGTCAAAACCAAAGAAATCGCTGACTTTTTGCCAATCTTTCATATCAATATCTTTTTTTATAAAGCCGTTTTTAGCAACTGCCGAGGATACTTTTGAAAATAAATCGGCAACGTCGTCGTGTTCTTGTTCTTCATTTATATCATTATATATTTCTTCATTTTGTTCATCGTCATCAGCGCGCGACGTTTCAAAAGAACCGGATTTAATGTCACCTATATCTTCATAGTCACCGTTTTCATCAAAGTCATTAAAGAAATCACTATCGTCAATTACTTTTCTGTTACCGTCTTTATCAAATTCGATATTCCCGATATTTTTTCCTTCAAGAGAATAGAATCTTATTTTATATGAATGGTCATTGTTGTAGATTTTTCTTTGTTTTATTTTATCTGTTTCTTCCCAGAATAAATCTTCTTCCACTACATTATCGGATCCGTCCAAAACTTTTCTTGAAATGGGGTTTTTGCCTTCGCAATCAAAAGAAATGATTTCGCAATCGCCATATTTATTTAAAATTGTAAATACGCTTTGAAGAATCTTTGTGCCGGGGTACATTGTTTCCACTCTTTGAGGATCAAGATTGGAGTCATAGAATGTTTTATATTTCATCAGGCCGCTTTGAGGGTCGTATATTTTTTCAACAAAGCTTCCGTCTTTATTGTATTTTATTGATTTTGTTTTTTGTTCGTCTTTGCCATAGAAATATTCACCTCTTAAGACATTTCCCAAATAGAAATTAGTGTGAATTTTTTTGTTATCTTTATAGCTGTGGACACTTTTTTTGCCGTCATCAAAATATTCGACTTTTGCTTTTATGCTATTATCGTTTTCAACGTCATAGACTGTTTTTGCAAACAATTTTTTATCATTATTAAATTCTAATAATACATGTAAATTTGCTTTTCCTTGTTCGTCAAAGGTTGTTATGTCTTTGTGTTTTTGGTGTTTTTTATAGTTTATGAGTTTAATTAAATTTTCATTTTTATCGTAATATTTTTCTTTTCCCGTGCCGTTTATGCTGTTATAGCAGCTTTCATGGGTTTTTTTGCCTGTAACTTTAGAATATTGTGTCATATACGTAATGGCATTATTTAATGAGGATAATTTTTCGCTATATATTGCATTGGTGATTATGTTTTTTGTTGTATATTTTATGTATCTTCCGTCTTTTTTAACAATTGTATCTTCGACCAATGGCCCATCAAATACGCGTTTTCTTGTTACCATGTCATAGACTTCTGTCGGGCTTGGCTTTTCGTTTGGGTTAAATCTTTTTATTATTACTCTTTTTTTGTCGTAATCAAATTTTGTGCTTTTAACTTGTCCGTTTGAGCCTGTTAATTCGCGATAAATTGTGCGATTGTTGTTATCAATATCTTCAATTATTTTTGAATTGTCGGGATATTCTTTAATTATTCTTGTACAGTCAGGAAGAACCAGTCTTTGGGTTTTTTCGCCGTTTGGATTAAAGTTTATGCTTGCATTATTTGTTTCATAGCGAAAGCTTCCTTTGTCATAGCCTATAATTTCAAATTTATTTGGCGAGAAAATATTTCCGGAAGTTGAATAATCAAACGTTGTTGCCGTTTGATTGATTTTTTTTGAAGTGAAATTAGGGTTTGAAAAATAACCTTGTTCAATTGCGCTATTTACGCGATTGGTGCCATTTAAGCTTGCCGACGTATTAAAATTAAACATTTGTGATGAAATTTTCATAACTTTTTCCCACCTGTTAAATAAACTTTCCTACTATGCTTTTAATTAAGTTAAAAAATTTTAAAAAGTGCTAGATTGTTAAAAAATGTTAAGAAAATTTTAATGTTTAATTTTAAAAATCCTCTAAAATACTATTAAAATCCTTCCTACAATCCTATAAAATCCTCTTTCCTTGCAATGATGGAAATAAGTTTTTTTGATTCAAGAAGTTTTTTTGCCATATCTTGGACATCTTTTGCGCTGACTTTTTTAATTTCTTCAATAAATCTTTCATTATAATCAAGCCCTAAGCCCATTAAGAAATTGTAGCTTAAAGAAGCATTTATTTGAGAATTGTTTTGGCTAAAATACTTCAATCTGCCTTGGATGTTTTCCTTTGCACCCGTAAGCTCTTCATCTTCAACCAAGACATCGACCAGCTTTTTTAGTTCACTTTCAAAACCTGATAAGCTTTTTTTGATGTTTTTGGGAGTCGTTCCTATATACATATTAAATATTGCACTATGCAAAAACGTCTCATATTGACTTCTAACGTTATAAGCAAGCCCCTGTTTATCTCTTAAATTGACAAAAAGTCTGGATGATAAACCTGATGCTCCTAAGATATTATTTAAAAGAGCGTATTTAGCGCAATTGGAACTGTCGAAGCTATCCACAAGCCAGCCTTGAATAATTTGAGCCTGCGAAACGTCATCTTTTTCAACTTTTATTATTTCATTTTCATTTAGTGAATGGATGTTTTCTATTTCGCTTTCAATATTATTCGTAAGATTTAGAAAATCGAAGTTATTTTTAAAATAATTAACCATTTCTTCATCGTTTTGATAATCCCCAACGACACAAATTGCGCCAAAGGAATTTAGCATTTGTTTATGGGCGTCAAGAATATCCTGTTTTGTAATTTTATCTAAATCATCGAGGATTTTTGTATGGGTTGAACTATATGGATGACTTTTAAAAATATTTTTTACAAAAGCGTCCGTTAATTTCATCTTCGGGTTATCAAGATCGCTTATTATTTCACCTTTCATTTTGAAAACTTCTTTTTCAAAATCATTCATAGTGGAATTAAGCAAAATGTCCTTAGCGAGCTTTAGCGCCAAATCAAAATCACAATTCATAAAAACAAGAGAAATTTTTATATAATCCTGTTTTGCTTTTGAAGTTATATCAATACATTCATTTTCAAATTCATCCGCCAGAGTTTTAGCATCTTTTGTTTTTGTACCCTGCAAAAGCAATCTTGCCAGAAGCGAATTAATTCCATAGTATTTTTCTTTTTTATCCGTCCTAAATAAAAAAGAAACGCAAAACCTCGGGGTCGACGGTTTTTTTTCAAGCAAAATATTAAGATTATCTGTTTTATAATGTTTCATTTTTAATCCTTCTTAAATTTTTCATCTAAAAGCATGCTTATTGAAAACTTGTCGGGGTCTAAATATTTTTTTGCAATTTGAGATAAATAATTACAATCAATATCATCAAGCGTTTTAATGTATTCATCCGCTTTTTTAATATCTTCAACCACACAAAACCAAAACCCTATCATATCCGATATATCATTTACCATTTCGGAATCCTGCGCAAAATTAACAAGCGCTCTTTTTTTGGCTTTTTTTAGTTCAATTTCATCAATTTTTTCCAGACCTTTTATATATTTTTTGATTTCATCAACTACAATATCTTTTTTATCCGAATCAAAATTAGCTTCAATCATAAAATTATCACCGTCACGATATTGATAGTGGTAGCTATCCAGCTGATAATAATAAGGATTATCATTATTTTCAATTAAATTTACATATAATCTTGATGATTTACCGTCGCCCAGTATTGTTGATAATAAATCAAGCGCTATAGTTTCTTTTAGATTTTTTGGACTATCGCAAAGTGCGCCCATCATCATATAGCCGCTGTTTAATTGGGCATAATCAAGCGTTGTTTTTGGGTTTTTGATTTTAATTTCTGGAATTTTTTCATCCGTTTGGCATTTTTTGATATTTGAATTATCTTTAAATTTAAAGTTTTCGATAATTAAATCAAGCATTTTTTCTTTATCAAAATCCCCTACGACAATTGTTGTGATATTGGATGGGATATAAAAAGTCTTATAGTATCTGACTATTTCTTCTTGGCTAATGTTAGCGATTATTTCTTTTGTACCAATGACATCTCTTTTGTATGGATGAGAAGTATACATTGAAGAATTTAAGTTATTATAAACTTTTCTCCAATTATTATCCTGTCCCATTTTTATTTCTTCAATTACGACATATCTTTCTCTTTTATCCTTTGGCGCAATTCCATCTGGGTCAAATTCCTGCCCTATCTCATTTTTAGGAAAAAGGGCATCAACCATCATATCAGCATGCATCGTAAGAGCAATTTTGAAATGTTCTTTTGGGATATTGATATAAAAAAGAGTGTAGTCCTTGCTTGTTGCGGCGTTAATTATTCCGCCCAATTGTTCCATGGTTTTATCAAACACGCCGGCCGGGTATTTTGTCGTTCCTTTAAAAAGCAGATGTTCAACAAAATGTGATACTCCGTTATTATCCTTATTTTCATTAATCGAGCCGGTTTTTACCCATGAGCTGATATTTATCATCGGGCTTTTTTTGTATGCAAAAACTACTTTATATCCGTTATCAAAGCTGTAAACATCAAGCGGATATTCAAGATACGGGTATTTAACATTTTCTTTATTTATGACTTTCATCTAATCCAAATCCTTTCTAAGGACTTTTGCACCTTTTAAATAAACGTGTTTTATTTCATCTTGTTTTTTTGCGGTATTGATATTCAACAACACTCTAAGGCATTTTTGCAAAGACCCTTCAACATCAAGCTCATTAAAATTCACCATAGGAACTTTATTAAATCCGCAATCCAAACGAGCGTATTTTGCGGGAAAATCGGCATTTAAGTCTTTTGTTAAAGTGAATATCGCAAAAGAAATATCTTCTAATTTAATACTATTTCGCTCAATCATTTCATTTAAAAGTTCAATTGTTGCCTTGCGAATTTCTTCTTTAGTATTATTTTCAAGAGTAATTGCGCCTCTGACGCCTCTTGAACCCATTATATTAATCTCATTATTCAAATTTTGCTCCCTTGTCAATTCTTGCCCCTCTTGCCCAATCGACGGCTTTCATTTCGCCTTTGCCTTCGGGTTTAACGGTAATTAATTTGATGCAATTATGTGCGCATTTTACAACTATTCCGTCTTTTTCGATTTTTATTATCTCCCCGCAGACGCAAGCACCGTTTTTATCATATTCATCGGGCTTATTTTCAACAACGCAGGTTTTTAAAACTTTTATGATTTTATTGTTGAATTTTGTGTGATTGGTATTAATTTTATACATCGCCCTAATTTTATTGTGCAGATTAATCGCATCATTTTGCCAATCAATTTCTTTTTGTTCTTTTGTCATTTTTTTACAAAATGTTGCTTTGGAATCATCCTGACAGTATGGTTTTAAGGTATTGTTCACTATACCTTTTAGGGTCATATCAAGAAGCTTCGGGCTTTTGGATGAAATTTCATTCATTAATTCAACCACATTCATTTCATCCGTAATTTCAATCTCATCCTGAAGGCAAATATCCCCTGCATCCAGTTCAAGCGCTGTTTTCATTGTTGTGATACCCGTTTTTTTGTTACCATCCATTATGCACTGCGCTATTGGGTTAGCTCCTCGATATTTGGGCAGTAAACTCGCATGGAGATTAATTGTAGCATATTTTGGAATATCAATAACTTCTTGAGAAAGAATTTGCCCGAAAGCAAAAGTTATAAAAAAATCGCTTTTTAGGTCTTTTAATTTTTTTATAATTTCAGGGTCTTTTGAAATTTTATCAGGTTCAAAAACAGCGATATTGTTTTCTTTTGCCATTTTTGTGATATTTCTTTCAATTATTTTTTTTCCTCGATTTTGCGCTTTTGCCTTTTGGGTCACAAGCGCTAAAACCTCATAATCGTTGGATTCTATAAAATATTTAAAAGTTTCAAGTGCAATATCGGGTGTTGCAAAAAATACTATTTTTATTGCCATAATGCCGCTTTCATCCCTTTTGTTCCCCTTTATACCCTCATTAAGCCTTTTTAATTTTTTTCTTGTTGATCTTGTTGCTCTTTAATTTCTTCAAGCTGCTTTTGAACATCTTCGGGATGCGCTTTTTCCCAGGCGACAATCTCATCTTCAAGCTCTTTTTCTTCAAGCATTTTATCGACTTCTACAGGCGGAAGGTTATGTTTTTTTAATATATTATCCGTTTCGAATCTGTTTCTGGCATGGTCAATAAACAATTTGCCGTCTAAATGATCAAACTCATGCTGTATTGCTCGAGCAAGCAACGACCCGTCACGGGCTTCTTTTATGAAAGGACGGCCGTTTAAATCAAGCGCCTTTACCATAACATAAGAATATCTTCTAACATTTGTATAGGCGCCAACAAAGCTCAAGCATCCTTCGTAGCTGTTTATTGCACCGGATTTTTTAATAATCTTCGGATTGATAAACACCATTGGATCAATCGGCCCCTTCGGGTCTGATACATCAATTACAAAAATTCTTAAATTCTGCCCGACCTGAGGCCCTGCCAAACCGACACCATTTGCACTATACATGGTATCTAACATATCGTTTACAAGAGTTTTGATTTTTTTGGAGATTTTTAAAACCTCTTTGGATTTTTCCCTTAAAATCGGATTTCCATATTCAATAATTTTTAAAATAGACATAATTTAATAATATCATACATAAACTTTTCAAACAAATATTCTTGTTTGTGCGATAATAAAATTATTAAAAAAGTAAAGGAGATATAGTTATGAGAGAAATTTCACCTCTACAAAAAGAAAGACTAAACTACAAACCAAAATTAGCGGGAGTTTTAGCTAACGGCATTAATTCAATTAAATTAACTCTTGGCGAAAAAACAAGCGCTCAAGGTGATGTTGAAGAAATTAAAAAATTATTCCCCGCTGTCTTTAATAAACCGATTGCAAAATTTGATACGACGGGTGAATCCTTATCAACCGAACAAAAAAATGTCGGAGTAATTCTGTCGGGCGGTCAAGCCCCCGGTGGTCATAATGTCATAGCGGGGCTGTTTGATGCACTTAAAGATGCTGATTCAAATAATAAACTATACGGATTTTTAGGCGGCCCATCGGGAATTGTTGAGGGAAAATATATAGAATTAACAGGTGATATTATAGATAAATACAGAAACACGGGCGGTTTTGATATAATCGGTTCGGGCAGAACAAAACTTGAAACGCAGGAGCAATTTGAAAAAGCGCTTGTTGTATGCAAAAACCTCAATATCAAAGCTATTGTTATAATTGGCGGAGACGATTCAAACACAAACGCATGCCTGCTTGCTCAATGGATGGCGCAAAATAATACGGGTATCACAGTCATTGGCTGCCCCAAAACAATCGATGGCGACCTTAAAAATGACCAGATTGAAATTTCATTCGGTTTTGATACAGCCACAAAAACTTATGCTGAACTTGTCGGAAATATCCAAAGAGACGCAAATTCGGCTAAAAAATACTGGCATTTTATAAAATTAATGGGAAGGAGCGCTTCTCATGTCTGCCTTGAAGTTGCACTTCAAACTCAACCCAACATCACATTAATCGGCGAAGAAGTTGAAGCAAAAAAACAATCTCTTGATGAAATTGTTTCATATATGGCAAATATTATTGCAACAAGAGCTAAACTGGGCAAGAATTTTGGTATTGCATTAATTCCCGAAGGATTAATCGAATTTATCCCCGAAATGAAAGTTATGATTGCTTCATTGAATGATTTAACGGCAAAACTTGAAAATAATTCCGAATACCAAAATGCGTCTAATGAACAAAAATATCAAATCATCACTTCAAAACTTGATGAAAATAGTGCAAAATTATTTAATTCGCTTCCAAGCTCCATAAAAGCGCAACTGCTCATGGATAGAGACCCGCACGGCAATGTTCAGGTTTCAAAAATCGAAACGGAAAAATTGCTTATTGAAATGATTAAAACAAAACTTTCCAAAATGAAAGAAGAAGGCAAATATGACGGTAAATTCTCCGATCAAGCGCATTTCTTCGGATATGAAGGAAGATGCGCAATGCCTTCAAACTTTGACGCTGACTATTGCTATTCTTTGGGATATAACGCTTTTGCTTTAATTCAATCAAATTTAAGCGGTTATCTTTCATCAATTAAAAATACCACAAAACCGGCATCTCAATGGCTGGCAGGCGGCGTTCCTTTAACAATGATGATGAACATGGAGCGCAGACACGGCGAAATAAAGCCGGTTATTAAAAAAGCGCTTGTTGAACTGGATAGCCCCGTATTTAAAGAACTTGAAAAAAATCGTGAAACATGGGCAATGAATGATTGCTATATTTTCCCGGGTGCTATTCAATACTTCGGCCCGAGCGATGTTTGCGACACTACAACAATCACGCTTCAACTGGAACAAGAAAAGAAATTATTAAATGTTTAATATTTAATAATTTAATAAATATAATTTTGGCAGCAAAGGTTAATTTTGCTGCCTTTCAATTTATTAATTTTATAAAGAGGAAAGAACACGAAAATATAAAAAATAAAAGAAGCTTGCCGGTTCTGTTCTTAAATCTTTTTATAACCAAAAGCAAGCCTTTTTATATGTTTTTATTTTTTAAAATTGGAAGCGCTAAGGCGCCAATTAATTAGCTTAGAGCTTCAATAATTGTTTTTGCCGCGCGTTTACCTGCGCCCATTGCGTTAATTGCAGTGGACGGACCTAGTGGGGCAACGTCGCCGCCTGCGTATATTTGAGATATTGACGTTTCACCTTTATCGTTAATTACGATATAACCCTTATTATCCGTTTCGAGATCTAATTGATCATTTTTAGCTGAGCGTTGGATAATCGGGTTCGGGCCTGTTCCTAATGAAACAATTACGGAATCAAGCTCGATATCAATGAATTTTCCGGTGCCTACCGGTTTTTGACGACCTGAAGCATCGGGTTCGCCCAGTTCCATAATTTCAAATTTCATTGATTTAACCCAGCCGTCTTGTCCGATTATTTCAACCGGAGCTCTCAAGAATTGGAAGTCGACCCCTTCTTCTTTTGCATGGCGAATTTCTTCCAGGCGGGCAGGGAGCTCTTTTTCCGTTCTTCTGTAAAATACATAAACATGTTCATATCCGACACGAACCGCAGTTCTAGCTGCATCCATCGCAACATTTCCGCCGCCAATTATTGCTGTGGTTTTACCGATTTTTAAAGGTGTTGGCGTGTCGGGGCTTTGAGCGTGCATTAAATTAACTCTTGTTAAGAATTCATTTGCGCTATATACGCCGTTTAAGTTTTCGCCCGGGATATTCATCATCTTTGGCAGTCCTGCACCGGAGCAGATAAATATTGCGCTATAGCCTTCATCTTGAAGCTGTTTAATGGTGATGGATTTTCCTACTATGACGTTTTTGAAAAATTTTACGCCCATTGCTTCAAGCGATTTAATTTCTCTGTCTAAGACGTTTCTTGGAAGTCTAAAGGGTGGAATACCGTATCTTAAAACACCGCCAAATTCATGGAGTGCTTCAAAGATTGATACTTCAAAGCCTGCGCTTCTAAGGTCAGCTGCGGCACTCATCCCTGCACAACCTGAACCGACGATTGCAACTTTTTTGCCGTTAGGTTTAATAACGGGTGCTTTTGCGTTTGTGTTGTCGCCAACGTATCTTTCTAATGCGCCGATTGCGACACTTTGACCTTTGAGACCCAAAATACAGTTACCTTCGCATTGTTTTTCCTGCGGGCAGACACGACCGCAAACGGAAGGAAGCATGGATGATTCTCTTATTATGTCACCCGCTTTTTGAAGGTTATTTTCTTTAATTTCTTTGATAAATGAAGGAATATCAATTTGTACGGGGCAGCCTGTTTTACATCTTGCATTTTTGCATGACAAGCATCTTGATGCTTCCATGGATGCTTGTTCATCGGTAAAATTGCTTTCGACCGCATCAAAGTTTTTTCTTCTTTCAAATCTGTCTTGTTCTTTTTGTTTTTGTCTTTCAATTTTTTCAGCCACGATTGTAAGCTCCTTATTTTATGTTGTATATAATTTTATTGTATAATAAAAATGAAATAAAGAGGTAAATTGTGACAAAAGTTAAACTTTGGATAAGCGATATAGATGGAACGATTATGAACTACGATGGTTCGTATACAATAAGAATGAAAAATTTAATTGATAAAATTAACGCTAGTGACAAAAAAATCGTCTTTGCAACGGGCAGAATGTATATGGCGGCACAATTTGCACTTGATGAATTTAATATTAAAACTCCCGTTGTCTGCTATCAGGGAGCGGTTGTTAGGACAAAAGACAAGATTTTGTGGCAATCGTTAATTGAAAATAACAAAGCTATCGAAATTTATAAATACTTAAGAACTCTTAAAATCCACACACATCTTTATAATGACGGAAAATTATACGTTGAAAACGACGATAAAAGAATAATGAGCGAATATTGCGACAATCGAGGGACATTTTATGAAGTCGTTAATCGATTTGAAGATGTTCAATTAAATGCGGTCGAAAAAATATTGTGCGTTATTGAAGATAATGAGACGATGCAAAAGACAAAAGAAGATTTAATTAAAAAATATGGCGATATTTTAACAATTGTTCAAAGTTCGAAAAAATACCTTGAAATCAACAACAAAAACGCCACAAAAGGTGAAGCATTGAAGTTTTTAAAAAAATACTGGAATTTAAATGATGATGAGATAATTGCTTCAGGCGATCAGGACAATGATGTTGAGATGTTAAAACAGGCGGGAATCAGAATAAGCGTAAATAAAAACAGTGAAAAATTATACAATATCGCAAATTATCACTGTAAAAGTGTCGATAGCGACGAACTTGTCGATTTAGTGGAGAAATTTATGCTATGAAAATAGGCTTAGGTTATGATATTCACAGACTTGAAAAAAACAGAAAATTAATCTTAGGCGGGGTTGAAATCCCTTATGAACTCGGGCTCTTAGGGCATAGTGACGCCGATGTTTTAGTGCATGCGATAATTGATGCTATATTAGGGGCATTGTGCTTGGGCGATATCGGGGTGCATTTTCCCGATAACGACAAAAAATATAAAGATATAGATAGCTTCATTTTACTTAAAAAAACAGACGATTTAATGAAAAATGAAGGCTATAAGATAATCAATATTGATTCAAATATAATTTGCCAAAAACCAAAATTAAAAGATTATATTTTAAAAATGAGAGAAAATATAGCAAATGCGCTTAATATTGAATTGAATCAAGTTTCAATCAAAGCAAAAACAAATGAAGGGCTTGATAGCATTGGGCAAAATCAAGCAATCAGCGCCAATTGCGCTATATTAATTGATAAGATATAAAAAAGCACCTGTATAAAAGGTGCTTTTTTAAGTTAAATTTAATATTTCTTAGGCTTTAATTTGATTTACGATACCGCCTAATAAATCCATTGAAGTGTTCAAAATATCAGAATTATACCAATCGGTAAATGTATCAAATTTTTCGCTTAATTCGTCGTCTGAAATATGATTTTCTATTTCAACGTCAGAGCATATTGCGGCTTTGATATTTTTTACCTGGCAATTATAAAAAGCAAGTTTTTCTGCTTTTTTGAGACTTGGGAGGTGTTTTAGGGTTGAATTTGCGACAAATAATTTTGTCACTTCTTCCAAGCTTTCTAATGATGATATTTCGATTTTTTCTTCTTCGTTTGTTGAACAGATAAAGACATCTTGAGCGGATGTCAGCTCCTTTAATTCCTTTAAGGGGCAATCAATAATGCATAATTTTGAAACATTTTCCAATGATGAAAGGTCTTTCAATGCTGAACTTTGCGCAATTAAAACCCCTGCTTCTTTTAATTTAGGTAATGCGTTTATGGGACTATTTTCCATAACGATTGACCCTGCGGCTTTTAATTTAGGAAGTTTTTTTAATTTTGAATTTGTTATTAATCTGCCAACCGCTTTTAAATTTGGCATTTGAGTAATTTCACATTTTTCATCAAGCTGAATTTCTTGCGCTACTTCGAGCGGAAATGTTGTCAGAGCGGAATTTGTCGTTTCAAAAATACCGCTTGTTGCTACAACATTCTTGATTAATTCGTCTTCATCTATTGAAAGCTCTTTAAATGTCGTACCTTTTGGCTGGCTGTAGTTTGAAATAATAATTAAATTATCTTTATTCAGGCTTGTTTTAATCCCGTATTTTTCAAAAATTTCTCTGGCTTGGTTAATGTCATACATTTTTTAATATCTCCACTTAAATCCTTCAACTATCAATACTTGTTTTTTATTCCCAAAAAATAGAATTTATATCATTGAGATTTTATCTTCTTCATAATTGTAACCTATTTTTTTACAATTGTTTATCCCATAAATGAATGTATTTATTGGAATTTCATCAAATTTTATGTTAATTTCTTCTTTATATTCGCCCCCAAGCGCCAGATAATTTTCAAATAAATTATCGACATTTAAAAAAGCATCCTTTTTATTGCCAAAAGAAACCATAAATTCTGCTTTGAATTTTTCTATGCATTGCCCTTCGGGAGTTAATATATTTGGCCCTGCGGGAATTGAGCGAGCGGGATTTTTGGGGTTTGATATTGTGTTAAATGCTCTTAAAAGCGCAATTCTAAGATTATTTTTATATATTTCATATTCATTTAACCCTTTTGTATAGGCAATAACTCCGTTTGCAATTACAAAATTCTGCATAGGATAAGAATTTGTCTTGAGTTCTTTTGGGCGCTTAACAGGCATATAATCCTGCATTTTATAGTTCGGGTCGATTGTTCTTTCAATCAGTCCAACGGCCTCTTGGCTTATGGTTTTTTTGATATCCTGATTCAATTGAAGTTCAAAAACGAGCTTATGGTTTTTCTTTTTGTTGTTTATAATGGCGCTAAATTTAATAAATTTTGAACTATTATTCAATTTTGCGACAAGTTCGATGTTTTTAAAAAATATCGATAGTGATGATTCAATTAGCCCATCGTAATTTATTTTTGTTTTAATAATTGATAATTTTTTATATTCGCCCTTGGGAGCGAAATTATAGCTATCTCCAGCATCAGCAATATCGAGAAGAGATAGTTTTATGGGTTTATTATCTTTTTCTTTATTTTCTATATATATTTCACCATTTTTTATAAAAAGAGAAATAAAATCATTTTCAATACTTGTTTTAGTAATAAGCGTTTTTTTAATCGGTTTTTTAATTTTAACGGTTGAAAAAGAGAACTTATCAGGTTTTGTAATTTCAATTAATTGTTTATAATGAGTCTTAATTTCCTGTGTTATCGGGATATGATAAATATCATAAAAAATATCGTCCTCAAAACGATTTTCTTTTGATAAAACTTGTGAATTTTTTAAAATATAAGGTAAATCGACCGTAATTGTATTAATGGGGCTGTTTGAAAGGTTAAAAACTCCGATTTTATCTTTAGAAATTCCTTTTATATCATATTTTTTCTTAAAATCGCCTTTGATTTTTTTAATCAATGAATCAGAATAATTTTGGCATTTTTCGATTCGATAATCAATCGCCCTATGAACGCTATCAATTGAACAGCCGTAGATACCGTCATGGGCATGGTTTTTTAGGAGGGTTTTATAAATTTCTTCAATTTGGTTTTGAAAACCTTTTTTTAGATAAAAATTCAGCGGTTCAAGTATTCTTGAAATTTTATTTTGTATTTCGTTATTTTTTATTTTTTGAGGAATCCTTGCGCTATAGACCCCGGGGAGAATATAAGTGTCGGAGTTATCCAAAAATTCTTTTTCAAAGATAACATTATCAAATTTTGCTTTTTTAAAATATTCAAAAGGGCTTGTAAGGATTATTTCATAGTCATCTAAATTTTTATTTACAAATTCTATTTTTTTATTTGCGTCTTTTAACATCCCTAAATGATCCGCTCCGATAGGTAAAAGCAAAATGTCATTTGAATATTTTTTAATATCATCAAGATATTTTTTAATCCCTAAAATATTAATTTCCTTTTGGTGAAAAAAGTCATTAAAATACCCCTTAACAAGCCAAGCTGTTTTAATATCATCTTTTAAAAAATTACAATTATTGTTTATTTTTTTTGGGTTCACTCCCCGCCAGATGATTGATTTATCGATGTTTTTTAGTTTTAGTGCGTCAAATACGCTTTTACTTATCCCAAAGATGTCTGATAGGTAGCCAATAAATTCTTTTTGATTAAATTCTTTTGAAAAATTAAGCCCAATATCAATATTTTTTAGCATCGAACAAAAGTTAATTAAGTAACTATCCGCACTTACAAAATATGGGCCTAAGGCAAGTTTATTTTCATTGACAAGATTCTTTATTATCTCTTTTTTATCGGGGTATAATTTTAAATAATCGTTTAATGCTCCGATTTGCCCATCCATATAAAAAAACGGGGCGCGATTGTGAATTAATTCATCCAGAACAATATTAAAAACATCGATAAAACGAACATTAAAATCTTCGTTATTCCGATACCATTCAATATCCCAGTGGGTATGTAAATATGCATAAACTTTCTTTTTCATATAAAAATATTTTATATTTTATCTTTAAAACAAAAAATACTTTATTTAATTGAATAAAATCGCCTCGTTAATTTTTTAGTCAAATTGGATGAGTTTTAATTTTTTAATTCGTGTATCATAAGATTGTTCCCCATATTAAATATTTAGAGTTAGCTATGAAAAGAAACGACACACAAAAATCATTAGAAAAAGAAATTTTGAACTGCAAAAAAAGACTTAAAGAACTTGCGGATCAAATAGAAGAAAACGAAGAAAAATCCCGCGAGTACAACAAAATTATTGTCCAAAAGGCAATATTAATAGACAGATACAAAAAATTATGCTATAGACCTTCCATTAAACAAAGAATTAAAGAAGTCATAAGAAAAAACTTTTCAAAAAACAAAGAAAAGCTCATCTGCGACTATTTCTTGACATAGAATTATTCATGGAAATTTGGGCCGTGAGAATCCAATCCCCCTGTTTTTAAAGAAGTGTGGGAGGATGTTTTTTCAAATATTTTTGAAACAATTCCTGTTTTTTCGTCGTTATAATAGGATTGATAATGTTCTTCAATGAATATCGGGCGAGAATCCATTTTGTGTTTTGTTTTGGATACTATTTCATCATAAAATCCGCATAGCGAATTTATGTCTTTAACGGCACAATGCGGGAAAATGACCCCGGGATGAGCAAAGCCGATTATTCCGTATTGCGTTTGCTTCGTTTTTGAAATTAAATCATCAAGTGTTAAATATTCTATCTTTTTAATATGTGAAGATGAGTTTTCGTCTAATATTTTATTTTCAACATCTTGTAAAAGATTTTTTAAGCTGTCATTTAGCTTTGGCATAAGTTTATCTAAAGAATCTTTTGTGTAGTTTGGTTTTTTTGTTTTAATCAGTTCCAAAATATTATTTTTCAGCGCTTCAATATAATAGTCATAATATTTTTCATTAGATTTCATTTGGATGTTTTTTGGGATTGAATGAATGGGGGTGAAATAGTTTAATTTTGATAAATCTATATGCATTTTTTTAAGTTCATCCAGAAGTGCCGAGTTTTTTTCAACTAAATAAGAATAGATAAATTTGAATTGGAGATAGTCTTTTGTATAGTAATCTGCGTTAAAAAGCATATTTTCAATTTTTGGAATAAAAAGACTCATATCATTAAAACTTAATTTGACATTATATTTTTTTATTTCTTTATCATAAATTGAGCTGATATTTTGGATTGCTTTTTTAACTTCATTTTGATTATTTTGGATTCTTTTTTCAAACATTTGATAAAAATTTTTTTCAAAAGGATTTATGCCGTAATTTAAAATATGTATATGGGCTTTTTGGCTAAAATATCTTGAATCTTCAACAACTGCGCTATGTTCAACCCCTGTTATAAAACGGACATTTTGATATTTTTTAGGGTTTTTAACAAGTTCTTTTAATATTTCGATGTTTCCTGCTATTCCGTCATGATCGGTTAAGGAGAAATAGAAAGGCTGCTTTGTTTTTTCAAATCTTTTGTCAGCATAAGATGAAATATCATCTAAAAGGGTTTTAATATCCATTTGACCGTCAGAGTAGCGGCTGTGGATATGAAAATTTGCCCCGAAACCAAATTTTTCATAATTTTGCTGTTCAAAACCGATTATTTTACCTGTTGTATCATAAATGGCTTTTCCGGGGTTATATATTTCAGGGTCGGATGATAATTTATTTATTACATCAATAAATTCATCCTGTCCCATAACGCTTGCTAATTTATAGTCACAAGAGCTTTTGATTTTGAGACTTTTTAAAAGTTCGAGTCTGTATTTTGCGTCGTTTGGATATTGGATATTTTTTTCTTTAATGAGTTTTCTTAAATTTGAACACCCGATAAATTGAATAACGTCTTTGCCTTTTTTGGTTAAGGCAAACGCTGCGGCAATCGTGGCCAAACTTGCCCCTATGATTGCGGTTGTCTTTTTAATATTGTTGTTTGGGGCTTGTTTGGGGCTTATTTTTTTGATATTGTTATTTTCTTTTTTTTCAAATATGTCATAATTTAGAGATATTGGCGTAAAATCAGTTTTAAAGGTGCTTGGAAAAACGGTATTAAAAACATCATCCAAAGGTTTTTTGGGTGGTAAAATTAATTTTGTTTCTTTAGGTATTGGTGTTGTTATTTCCATTTACGCCTCTTTTAACATTATTTGAACTATTAGTTTAAGTCAACCGCTTTCATAAGTTCATTGAATTTTTCATCAACATTGCTTGTGAATAAATCAGTATGTTTGCTGTTTCTTTCGCCTATCATAGCGCAGCTTCCGTATATTAAGTCTTTTATTATTTCCATCTGTTCGTCGGTAGTATATGCATCAAAGTTATTTAGAACCTCAAGTCTTGCTTTATGTTTGGGTTTTATGTGAAAACTGTCTTTTAGTGCTCGAATTTGAGAAGTGTTTATGCATTTTTTAAAACGCAGAGTCGATGATACATAATAATCCGGGCTGTTGCCGTGGGGTGGAGTGTAGATGGTTTTTCCGTATAACATCGCTTCTAAGACGAATGCAAAATTATAAAAATCTTCCCTATAGAATTTTCCGTCGGTCGGAACATCATTTGCCCATTTGCCTCTTTTTGGAAGATGCTTTAACAGGTCAACTAAAAAGGCATTTGCAATTCTATAGTCCTCGTGATATTCTTTCGTCAAATCCAAATATTTATGATATTTATTATCTTCAATAGGCCCGATGAGGCTGTCTTCGAGGGTTGAATTATAGCGCAAGCGCAGGTTTTCATCCGATGTATGTCCGCTTTTTCCGATCTTTAGCATCTGACAGCTCATTATATCCATATAATGAGATAAGCTTTCGGCTTGCTCCCACGTAATTACTTTCGGAAATGATTGAAGGTCGTGGTTATAGCTCAATATTCTTTGATCGGTGTTATTCCAAAGCTTTCCTTTAAAATCACTTACAATTTGAGCGTCTCTATATAAATTGTCGCTTCCTCTTAAAAGTACATACGCTTTATCTATGTCGCTCCCGGGCAGAGCTACATTATGCGCAACCGAACAGACCCCATCGTAGCCAATATCTAAAATTTTATATTGTTCGCTTCTTTGAGGGTTAGCATCTTGCAATTGCTTCACGCTTTTAATTGAAGATCTTATAAATTCGTCTTCTATGCCTTTGCAGACTTTTGTTAAATCGGGAAAACCCGTTACAAAACAATAATATTTTATAAATTTCTTTTTTTCTTCTTCTGATTTTATGTTATCAAGAAATTTAAGATTATTTTTCTTTACTAGTACATAAGCGGGGTTTTTTGTGTCTCCGCCATGGTCGAGGTAATTTCCCAAACGCAATTTGTCATATAATTCAATTGCTTTTTGAGCGCTGATTTCCTCCTCGTCTTTTGGCACTCCGTCAAGAAAATAAGGTGCGCCTCTAAATGAAATTTGACTATTAAAATTTTTTCCTAAAGAAATAAAACAATCATTTTTCGAAGCTTTTAATGGTGAAATTGAAGATGAAGGCGAAAGGGAGGAGACAACACCATTTTGTTTAAAAATTTTTTTTGATGGCAGATACCTAAAAATATTTACGCTATTAATCATTACAACAAATAATTCCTATACAACACAACCCCATTATATTATTTCTTGTAAAAAATGTAAACTATTGTTAAATTTTATTAAGACCGTAAGCAAATATTGATAATAGCATTGAACCTATTAAAGCGCTCATAAAACCCGATACCTCAAAGCCGGGAGCGATTTTTCCCGCCAAAAGAAATAAAAGCGCATTTAAAACAAAGCTGAATAATCCGAAGCTTATAAGATTAATGGGCAAAGTGATGACTTGTAAAAAAGGTTTTATAAATACATTAATAAGCCCGATTATTACGCAAACCAACATCGCACTTGGGAAATTTTCAACTTTTATACCCGGAATAATCCACGCAATAAGCGTTATAATAAGAGCATAAGCAATCCAAAGAAACATTAATCTCATTTATTTTTTACCTTTTTAATTGTTTTTACAAAAATAATATTGTTTAAATAATCCAAAAAGCCATTAGCCGAAAGGGCTAGTTGTATGAGATATATTTTTTTGGTAGATTTAAGATATGAATGAAGATGATAAAAAATTGCCGCCCGGAAGAAAAAGAACAATCTTTTCAAAAGAATTGAAAAGAAAAATATTGGTTGAAATAATTTGCGGAAAAAAGCCGAAAGATGCTTTTTTTGATAATGTTAAAGGCTATGATGAATCATTGAAAAAAGATGACAAATATATTTCAAGATTGATTAACGGTTGGAAAAATGAAGTGTATAATAACAGAGACCTTTTGAGAATGAATTTTTATAATGTTACTAATGAAATGCTTCAAGACGAGATAAATAATATGGGATATGAAGAAGAACTTGATAACATTCACAAAAGGCTGCTCGATAAATATGAAACGAGGCTTATAAGAGATGCATTAAGCGACTTTGAGGCTTAGGATAAAATCGATAATCTATATTAAATTATTTTAAGAATTAAAAAATAGGTTTGACAAAAAAATGTTTTTTTGGTTTTATAGAGGTACGAGTTCGTATCAGACGAAATTAGAAGGAGTTGCTAAATGCAAGATAATGAATTACCAAAGAATATGGGTAAAAAAATAGTAGATGCACTTAAGCAACAAGACTTTAATGAAACAACTCAGTCGAACGATGATAACCAAATAGATGATTTCTCGCATGATGATGACGATATTTCATTAGAAGAATTAAGTGATTCTACAAGCGGTGAAGCATTTGACTTTGGCGCAAGTGCAAAAGAATATCAACCGGTATTTTCCGTTAATGAAGATGCGCCTTCAAAAAGCCCGGATTTGAAATTGTCAATCGAAAATGAAGAAGATGTTGAAGAATTTGAAATGCCAAATAATATCAATGTCTTGAAGAGGTTGATTGCTCAATTGCCGACCGGAGTCCCAAGACAAACCGGCGCTCAAATAATTCGTCAAACCATTGAAGCATTGGGCATTCCGATGAAAACGGTTTTACAAGATGCTCAAAGAGTTCGCGATTGCTTGAATAGTTCTATTAAGGATTGTAATTATACAATTCAGGAATATAAAAGCAATATCAGAACCCTGGAAAAACAAGCGGGAAGTTATCAAAAGCAATTGAATAAATTAAACGATATTATAAGTTTGTTTGTTTTCAGCGACAGAAAATAATTTCGTAGCCAAATATATATGCCCCCATCGTCTAGAGGCCTAGGACAACACCCTTTCACGGTGTAGACAGCGATTCGAATTCGCTTGGGGGTAAATTTATAAGAATTAAGATATAACTGGTTTTAAGACCAGTTTATTTTTTATTTAATCTAACAAATAACGAGCAAAAATTATCGAATTGTTACGGGAGTTGTTACGAAAGCAAATTAAGAGATTTTTCCAAATAATTTTTTATCCATTCGATTGTTCATTTCACGTGGCACTTCTTTTAATATTTGGGAATAAACGTCAGAAGTAGTGGAAGTTCTTGAGTGTCCTACTTCTTTTGCAATTTGTTCGGTTGGAGTGCCGACTGAGTGTTGCATATCGACATATTGTCCCCTTAAATCATGCACCCTGATATAATTCTCTGGATAGCCATTTAACAATAGTAATTTGTTAAATCGTCTTGATACCCACTTAGGCGATACGGGTTTGCCCTTAGAATCTTTAAATAGCAGACCTTCGGTAATATTAAACCGTGATATATGCCAATTCAATATTTCTAGTGTCATATCTGAGGGGTGTATTACTCTTGTTGAACCAACAGTTTTTGTGCGGTTTTTTAACTCTCCCTTTGTATACTGCTTATTTACATATATTAGTTTATTACGAAAGTCAATATCGTCTAATGTTAGGGCACTGTACTCTCCCACTCTCATTCCAGTTAGACAAGACAGAGTAAAAATACAATAGTAATCAGGGAGTACCTTTTTACAACTATTAAGCAATTCTCCAAGTTCCTCGACTGAAAACCTACGTCTTATTTTTTTAGGTAAGGTTTCGTTTCTAAGCTCTGAAAACGGATTTGAATTTAATACCTTCTCCCTAACAGCGTGATTATAAGCTGATTTTAATAATTTGATACAGTCGTTGATTCTGAATGGACTTAGATTTTTTTCAATTAGATTTTTCCGCCATAATCGAATCAGTGCTGGAGAAATTTTTTTAACAAGCACGGTGTCAAATATGCCAATATGGTATTTATGAATGCATTTATAGTTTTCGATAGTACCCTTAGCGTATCGCCCTTCTTTTTCAGCATAGTCAATGTAAAAAAGGATTATATCTTTTCCAGTTGCATTACTATTTAACTCAACTCTACCATTCTCAAGATTATTGAAAAAATCTCTTTCGGCTTTTTTGCCTTCCTTTTCAGTCGAATAACAGCCAATGTAGTGATGTTTATATATTTGCTTTCCGTTAATGTCAAATTCTTGCGTGGGAATGTATGCGACAACCTTCCAGCTAATTTTTGTTTTATTCTTATTGGTGTAAATTTTTGATACTGCCATTCATTCCCCTTGAGTCCGTGCGACATAGTGTTTTTGTCTAAATGCAACTATTTCCGAGCGTTTCCAGAGTTTTTTACGACCGTATTCGTAATAACCCAAACTATTATCACTTAGTAAAATTTTCCGAGCGTGAAAGTAGTCAAGCCCTAGAAATTCCGCTACTTCAATAAGTGTCATAAATTCATTTTCTTTACCGTCTAATGATACAGTGTTAAACATATATTCCCTTATTCTTTTTATCTAATAATATTCGATAAATCCACTATAACTCTTTTAAAACCTACTGTCAACATATATCGAATAATACTCTATAAATCGAGCGTGATATTGTCTGATATTCTTTTTATCGAATGTTATTGTATAAAATGCTTTTTTATGATAAATTTCACTTGGAGGTTTTTATGGGCAAAAAAAGTAAAGAACAAGTTATTGAGCAAGTGAAACAAGTGTTACACAATATCGGTGATACTATCAAACAAGCAAGAATAAATAAAGAATTATCTATGTCCGACCTTGCAAAGCAATCTGGTATAAGTTCTAGTGTAATATCAGATTTAGAAAACTATAAAAATGTTATGCCGAGCATTCAAACACTCATGCTTATTGCAAATGCTCTTGAACTTCCAGAAGATACATTTATAAAAGAAGTTTGGGTTAATGTGGCTGAAAAGAACGCTAATAGAGACTCTTTGGCGATTGAAAAATTGAGATTGGCATTGGCTGAGTATGGCTTGCCTGCAATGTGCATGGAGAGAATTATTGACCAAATTAACTACTATACCTCTCTTAATTACCTTGAGGGCAATTACAAGATAATTGACCTCATATATGAAAGCGAACTAAAGAACGGTACCAATATGGAATATATAACACTTGACCCGTTGTTGATAGCTGAGGCGAAGAAAAATATCGACATAATAAGGAGCATTAAAGAAAAAACTTTAAAGTAAGAATAGCTTTGCAGAGAGCGATTGAGCTTTTTAATAATGTCTAAAGAATTTATAAATAATCTGACAGTCAAATATAACCTATTTTCAGCACAATGGAATTGGGGTATAATGTAACTAAAAGTAAGACCACTACTAAATAACAGCCAAATTGTAAATATATGTAAATAAATATGTCTAATAATTAGATGATTTTGTTGACAAATACAAAATCCTATGCCATAATAGTTATGTAAGATACGAAAACAAAGGAGATAAAATTATGGCAAACAAAGTTGAGTTAAATCTGGTTATTAAGAACCTAAAAGACCTTTACACAAGAGAGGCTGAATTAAAAGAAGCTATCAGCAACCAAGAGGCTATTATTAAGGAATATTTAACGGATAATAACCTTGAAATTATTACCGTTGAAAACGGTACAGCAACATGGAAAACCGTTTATGGCAAAACTCTTGATATGAAAGCTTTTCGCCAAGAATATGAAAATATCTATCAATTATTTGCGGTTGAAAGAATTACAAGACGATTTAAGGTAGCCTAACGGCTACCTTTGGGGGTACAATATGAAATATTACAGTTATATTAGGAAATCAACTAGTAACCAAATTTTTGCCCGCCAGCTCCGTCAATTAACGGACTTTGCCAAACAAGACGGTATCCTCCCTCAAGATTATAAGCTGGATAATGACCTAGACAAGAATAAGAACAATATCAAGGGGCTTAAAAAAGACAGCGAGTTGGGAAAATACATAACACTAGTGTTAGAATCACGAACAGGCACAGACCAGAGTAGACCAGCACTTCTCCGACTTCTCGAAACCCTAAAATACGAGCGAACCAAAGAGGACGTCTGCTTGCTCCTCGTGGAATGTACGAGGCTCGGACGGAGCTACGAGGGAAACATGAAACTGTTCCAAACCCTTAAAGACCATGATATAAAATTTGTAGTAACTACCATGCCTATTCTCGATACTAGGATTAAGCACAACAACCCAGCAACAGCACTTGTGAGCGATATTGTGCTTGCAGTATTTAACTGGTTAAGCGAGCAAGAACATACAACAACTCTTGAGCGTTGCAACGCTGGACGACAACAGGCAAAAGCAAGAGGGGTAAAATTCGGCAGAAAAAATATGACAGCCGACCAGCTCCCAGAGGAATTTATAAAAGTTATCAAGTCCGCAACAGGCTCAGAGACCGTAACAGCCTTATTGGATTCCGTAAACGGTAAATTAAATAGAGCTAACAAGCAACCTATAAGCCGAGCAACCTTCTATAATTATAAAAAGATATATAAGGATTCATTATAATGGACTGGTTACTGTGGTTTATTATTGGCTGTATTTTGTTTGATGATGACGACGATTAGCGACAATTCTCCGCTCGGGATTGAGGTGTGCGAAGTGAAGCTTGTCTTAGCGTAGCGAAGCACACCTGACAATTTAATTTTTTGTTTTTATTTCAGAAAATTAGTATCAAATGTAGTGGCGACACTGACATGCGACCTATTACCATGCACCGCCTATATTGATAATAATATTGAGCTAACATGCCCGATTTTACTCTAACTTTCTTTAAAATACCTTAATTTTAATATTGGGTATAATGGGAATATTGAACTTAATATTTTTAGATAAAAACGATATTGAGTACAATATAGGATTCATAATAATTATGGGTAACAAATAACGGAGATACTGTTTAGTGTCTCCGTTATAATTAATTTATTAGCTTATATGGGCTTATTCTCTTATGATAGGGGGTTTTGTCTTTTCCTCGAATTTGCCCTCTGGTACTTCTTTTGACTTTTCGCCTGCACGCTTGAATTTCCCCTCGATTATATGTTCCTTTACTCCGTATATATTGCTATCACACGACATAAACTCTGGATTTTCCGCAAGTAAAAAGCTCATTTTCCTTGCTATTTGTATCGGTGTTGACGGCTGTGTTAATGCACTATTTATACACATATTCCCGACTTTGCCATAAATTTTCCAAGCCTCTATAAAATCCGCCAGCTCTGTTCTTAGTAATAGCTTAACTTCTCTATATTTGCCATTTTCAAACGAGTAGTCTATCGGTTCAAGCTCTCCAGAGACCTTTTTAACCGCCAGAATAAGCTCATCAAACCAAGCTGACATATTGGTGTTATATCGTCTTTTCAAATATTCCAAAAAGTCATTAGATTCTTGACTAACAGTAAAAGAGACCGTTTTCTTTTTTGATTTCAGTGAGGGCTGGAAGTCCAGCCCCTCGAATTTATTATCATTATTCACTTATAGACCTCCTATTTAAACCAAGTGTAAGTGTCATCAAGCAACCAACTCACATATTCCCACGCTTTGAGAATTGCCCAGCTCCGTTGTTCAATGCGTTTTTGCAAGTCATTGCGGATTTTTCCAGCCACCTGTTGTTTGTCAAGCCCTTTATATCTGGAATAATCAAGTTTAGCAACTTCATTAGCACACTTGTACTGTCTCCAATAGATAAATTCGTTAATGTAGAGCGAGCAGACTTTATTTATTAATGTTTCATCGGGGGTTGTTTTAAAATCCTCCGACGAATTAAAAAAGTCTTTGTAAAAGTTTAAAGTTTTTTTATTAGACATTGTTTAATTTTCTCCTTTATACTATCGTCTATGTCGTTTCCAAGCCCACCGATTACCAGCCGTATAAATGATTGTTTAATGTTATCATTATTCGTCTTATAGTAAAGGAATAACGGCATGGTAACATTACTTATTGCCGTTAAAACGGCGGATTTAAGACTGTCATTAAGTCCAAGCCCTTTTATAGCTGTATTGGATTTAATCCGCAACAGCCGAGCTTGTGCAATTTCAAGGTTATTCATGAGTTTTACCCCTCCATGCCTCAAGTAATTTAGTAAATACTGCCGATAAAGACACGCAGTGTCTCCTTTTGTACTCTTTTAACCAGTCCGCAAGCTCATGCGGTATGGTTAGAGTAATGTTTGAGTAATTTCTCATTAGATTTATTCTCCTAATTTAGTACGGCTAAGTTTTTCACTTACCAAAGAAGAATTTAAACAACAGAATTAAAAAACAACATTTACGCAAATTACACATAAAAATTAGATGTTATAAAAAACACCGTCCAGAATCCATTATATTGAGAGTTTGAAGCTCAAAAGGTAAGTTTATAAGAGACAGGAAAAACCTGCCTCTATGGAGCTGTAAACGGCTGGAGGGGTGATAGAGGGGTTATTTTACGCATAAAAATCAGCAAAATAAGTGTCTGATAGAAAATATTGAGAATTTTAAAAGCTCCAAGTGTTAATATTGACAACACAATTAGAGGTCAGTCAAATTTTACAATGACAGCCTCCTCTGGGGGTGGGATTATGTATACAATTTGTAAAGCCCACTCAGAACTAACTCAAAGACTGCTACATGTGGCTGAAAAGTTTTAAATAAATGCCTTAGCGAGTTTTATACTTCTCTTGTATCGCTCTATCGGAATGTCTCAGCTATATTGTACTCCTAAGAACTAGTATTGTCAACTGTTTATATCCGTTAAATCCAGTAAATTACTTATGGTATCGTAAATTAAGCCCAACTGGATACGATTAGCTGTTTTAAGTAAAGAATTTATTGATTCCAGAGTTTTTTCATCTCCTTCAACATCTCTATGTATGAAAAACTTATATAACTCAACATTTAAAACATTCGCAATTTTACTTAAAAGAGTTAAAGAAATTCTATCTTTGCCATTTTCACAATGACCTATAGTTGATACTTCACAGCCTACCAATTCGGCAAGTTGTTCTTGCGTGTAACCTGCACTACGTCTTAAATGCCTTAACCTTGCACCTATTGATTTATCAAGCAATGTACCCATATTAGTATTATCCTCATAATTCACTGGTAATTTAATGAGATATATACTAATTTGCATGGGTATATTTTCCATGTTATACTTGTAGTATGAAAAAACTACTAATAATCTTAATTACAATTATGGCGGTACTTCCAGCGACTGCAAGCCAGCCTTTTGAATACCGCACCGCTAAAAATGGATTTAAGTATATTTATCACCCTCATAATGAATCAAGTTATCAGCACGCCCATTGTTCAGCGTTAAACGGCATTGAAGAATACGAACTGTCTGACAAAACAAGGGTTGACTGTTTAACTGATGAATACGCTATTGAGTACGATTTTGCAAATAAAAAATACGAGGCGGTAGGTCAAGCCCTGCATTATGCTGTAATGACAGGTAAAAAGCCAAAAGTCGTGTTAATTCTTGATAAAAAATTTGAAAAAAAACAGCTCCGTTACTACGAGCGTATTAAGAAGGTTGGCGAAGTTTACGGGTTTGAAGTTGAATATATAACAGATGATATTTTAAATCTTAATGAAAAGAAAAAATGCCCTTATGCAGATTGTAAATGCAACCGAGTAAAAGAGAAAAATTGTTACGGCATTGTTACTAAATATTTCAAAAGAGAGAAAAGTATTAAATAGGTTAAATAAAAATTTCTCGTATTAATTGCGTTTTGACAATTTAGTAAATCTGTTAAATTCATTAAAACCCTCTGGCACAAACTTTCACGGTGTAGACAGCGATTCGAATTCGCTTGGGGGTAATTTATATAAATAGAGGGTTTCGACCCTCTTTTTTATTATCATAAATTATATAAAAGACTCAAAAAAGAGTCCAAAAGGGGTCTTTTTTTAAAATATAAAAATAGCAAGACCTAAAAAAAGGTCTTTTTTGCTTGATTGATATATAAACCGAGGGCTTAGTCTATTTTTAATACGTTTTTAAAAAAAGACCCCCCAAAAAAAATATTGCAAAATTTACCCCCGGCTCTTCGAATCGGTATATTTTTTTCTTTGAAAAAAATATACAGCGATTAGCGAGTGCATCCTTAGGCGTAAGTCTCGCTATTACCTTTAAACAAAGCTCATTTATTATATTTTTTCACACGCTCAACAACGCCTAAGAAGAATTCGCTTGGGGGTACCACTAAAAAAGACCTAAAAAAGGTCTTTTTTTTAAACATAAAAGAGGCATGTTTTGCCTCTTTTTATTATCATAAATTATATAAAAGAGGCATTTTGGCCTCTATTTTAGAGTTATTATAAACTATACAAAAGCCCCCAAAAAAGCCTTTTTTAAAACATAAACAGAGGCGCTTTGGCCTCTTTTTTGCTGTGTTATAAATAGAGGGTTTAGGCTCTCTTTTGCCCATACCCCAAATCCCTCATCCGCCACAAACCCGCCAACGAAAGATAGAGAGCTTAATTTTAAATGCACACACCCCAAATCCCCCATCCGCCACAAACCTGCCAACGAAATAAGCATGGAAAATAAAACCAAAATACTTATAACCTTATTTTATCCAAGCTCATCTTGAATCTAATCATTTAAAATATCTATACCCGATTGGGCTTGAAGCAAAAAACCATAGTAATATCTGATTTCTTTTTTAGATTTTGCGGAATTTAAAATTTGCAAGGATTTTAAATAATAAACATCATTGCTAAAAACGCTATTTTCCTGCGCAAGGCCGATGTCGTCGATTTTTAAATCCAAAATTTTTAAAATTTTGCTCAAAGTTTTATACGTCGGAAAATAAACTCCCGTTTCGATTTTTGAAACATGCTTTTCGTTAATTCCCGCAAGCTCGGCGAGTTTTGCTTGAGTTAATTTTTTCGCTTTTCTAACTTCTTTAATTTTTTGTCCAAAGCTATTTTTAGCCATAAAACCCCTTGTTTATTGTAATCTAACCAAAATAACAGAATAAACAATGAATGATGATATTTTTGTATATAAATTCGTATACAATAGGATAGTTTTGTGATAAGATTAATCGCAAAAAGGAGAATTCAAGAATAATGGGACAATTAAAAATAAAAGACGCAATCAAAGAAAACATCATAAAAAACAAGTATTTAGCGGCTTTTATATTGTTGTTTTTCATATATTTTACATCCGGATTGACCCTTTGTTTTTTTAATGACGTTATCTTTAACAACATCGATGTTGTGCTCGATACGGACACAATGAGGGTATACCATGATTTTATTTATGTCGGGGGAAACCATAACAGAATTAATGTCCATCCGTTTCAACTTCTTGAAATTCAGCCGCTTGTTTTGTTTTTTAACACATTTTTGCATTCTCAAAGAGCCTCAGTGCTTGCGGTTTTGGCTTTTGGGGGAAGTGTATCCGTTTTGGCCTTATATTTTGCCTGTTTAAATTTCACAAACAAAAAAGACGCAAGCACGCTTATTTGCCTTATATATGGCTTTAGCTTTTCGGTTTTATTTTTTTCTTCGATACCCGAAGTGTATATTTTTGGCGGGTGTTTTATTTCTCTTTTTATCTGTTACATCAGCATTTTGTACAAAAATCAAAAGCCTTTGACCTATAAAAACCTTTTTATTTTGGCTTTTTTAATCATACTGGGTTTTGGAATCAATATCCCGATTGCTTTTTCGGATTTTATTTTGCTTTTGTGGCTGATAATAAAATTAAACAAAAATAATAAAAAGGCAATTTCTAATACATTAGTCGCATTAGGTATGATAATAGTTCTTTGGATCGGCTTTTCGCTTATGCAAAAACTTGCCTATACAACTTCACCCGCCTTTTTAAAAAACGTCAGACAAGAAAGCCGCTGGCTGATGAAAAGGATGCACAATCCCGAAGAAATCAGAAGGACGGCAAGCGGGATATTCGTTCGAAGCTTTTATTCCACCCAATTACACAATATCCAAAATACAAAAGGAGAAATTGAGCACGTAGAGATAATATTTTATTGGTATCAAAAAATAACAAGACAGCTTCCCGCAATTATTTTCTTTGTTATAACGATTTTTATTTGGATGTTTAATTATAAAAAATATCAAAACAAGGATTTGATGCTGGCTTTAACATTGATTTTTCTTATAAATATATTTGAAAATTTTTTGTATTATCCTTGTAATTCGTTTTTGTTTTCGCAAAATTTTCTTCCCTATTTGATAGTTTTGATGGGGCTTATATATTCTAAAATTCCAAAGAAAATATTATATATAGTGCTTTTGAGCTTTCTGGGCTATCAAATTATAACCAATCCTTCAAAACTTGCCTATATTGCTCGCTATATAAGCGCCGGTGGCAAAAGCCACATATTTAATTTTCTGATATTTATATTGTGTTCTTTTGTAACTTCGATATTTTTTGGTTTTATTTGTTTTATTTATAATAAGTTTTTAAATAAAAATATAAAATATTTTGATATTCAAAGAAATTTTGAAATGCATCTTTGGCTTTATTTTGCTTTTATAACAATTTCTCTTATTTTCACAATTTTTTATAAAGGAATAGTTTAATTTTTTAAATTATTTTAAAAATGTTTTAAAAATGTTTAAAAGTCGGTTTTTTTATGATACTATTAACCCATATTGGAGTGAGATTTAAAATGAATTCAAGAATAGTAAATTTTATATCAAAAAACAAACTTCTGTTTGTGTTTTTGTTTTTTGTGTTTATATATTTTTTCTCGGGATTGTTTATAAGCTTTTCCAATAATCATATTTTTAACGTCTTTGATATTATTTTTGGAGCAGATTGCCCTAGGGTCTATCAAGATTATGTAAATATAACGGGGGATCACTATAGAATAAAGGTTCACCCATTTATGCTAATTGAACTTCAGCCGCTAATAGCTCTTGGGGGTGCTTTTTTACATTCTCTTAGAGCTTCCGTTTTTCTTGTTCAAGGCATTGCGGGCGCTATGGGCGTTGTTTTTTTAATTTTGAGCTTAATTAATTTTGAAATTAAAAAATCGCTTTCATATCTGATTGGTTTTATCTATGGCTTGAGCTTCACTGTCTTGGTTTTTGTGTCGGTTCCGGAATTATATGTTTTTGGCGGTTTATTTAATATTTTATTTTTATACTATTTAAGCTCTTTACATAATAAAAACCAAAAACATAAACAACAATTAACCCTAAAAAATCTTTTTATTATATCAATTTTAATGATTTTAAATTTTGGGATAATTCCCATAAACATAGTTTATAACGTTATTTTATTTGTTTGGTTTGTTTTATATAATTTTAAAGATGATAAAAAACAGATACAAAAAGCGTTTTCTTTGGCGTTTTCCTTTTTTGTATTAATTTATTTTGCGTTCAGCTTAATTCAACATGCCGCTTATCCAAAGTCTCCGATGTTTTCTGAAGACGCTTCGGCTGATAAACAGTATACGAATTTTAAAACAAGCAGACATACTTTAAAAATTCCTCTAAGAAATATGTTTGTCTATGGTTTTTATTCCGGCGGAATATATAGATGCGGCTGGAAGCTCAAACCTTCATATTGGCCAATTGCAAAATCTGTCGGGATAAACTTTAAATCGGTTCAAAAACCTTCGCATTATCTTTTTGCAATAGTGTTTTTGGGGTTTCCTTTTTTATACTATTGCACAAGATTTAGAGAATATAAAAAATATAACAGTCTGATTTTTACGCTTTTTGTTATATTGGCTTTGAGTTATTTTCAGCTGTATTTTTATGGCAGAAGCGAAGGATTTATGTATATTCAAGATTTCTTTTGCTATTTATTGCTGCTTTTGGGTCTGTTATATAATAAAATCAACAAAAAAATTGCGACTATCTTTTGCCTTGTTTTTATAATTAATATGATAATAGCTAATGTTGCAGGATTAGTAAAAATCAGGTTTACTTATTTTGAAGCTGGACAATATCTAACTTATTTAAAATATTTTCTTTGTTCCCTCATTACGACATTTGCCCTTGGAATATGTATATGGTATGGAAAATTAATTTGCGTTGAGAAAATTTCTAAGGACAAATATTTTTTCTATTTAAGCTGTTATTTATTTTTTATTATAACTTTTGCAATTTTTACAAGCTTGTTTAAAGGTGCGCTCTAGGTGATAAAAAATATTTTAAAAACGATGAAGATTAACCATTATCTAAAAAATCTAATCGTCATTTTGCCGTTGATTTTTTCTTTGAACATTTATAATATCCCAAAATGGGAAAAGTGTTTTGTTATTTTTATTGCTTTTTGTCTGATTTCTTCCAGCGTCTATGTAATGAACGATTTAATTGACTATAAAAATGACATAGCGCATCCTGAAAAATCAAAGCGCCCAATTGCAAGCGGACAATTATCCAAAAAATTTGCGCTTGTTTTATCGTTAATTTTGCTTATTTTAAGCTTATATTTAGGGTTTAGATTAAATATAATTTGTTTTTGTTTAATATTATCCTATTTTATCTTAAATGTGTTTTATTCAATTTATTTTAAAAAGATAGAATTAATCGATGTTTTTTGTATTGCGCTCGGGTTCATCTTAAGAATCGTTGCGGGGTGTTTTGCAATAGCTGTAATACCATCGCCTTTGGTTATATTATTAACATTTTTTGTTTCAATGTTTTTCACTTTTTCAAAAAGAAAGCTTGAATTTGAGCTGATGAAAGAGGAGTGCAGAAAATCAATACAAAAATTTAATTTAAAGACACTTGATTATCTGGTTTTAATTAATGCGGTTTTATCAATTTCATTTTATATTACCTATATGCTTGATGAAAATACGATTCAAAAGACAAACAGCGAATATTTATATATCACAACCATTCCTTTTGTGTTAATTATTTTTAGGTTATTTTATTTAGTGAACACTCAAACACAAAATGATGATCCTATATATTTTATTGAAAAAGACAAAGGTTTAAAATGGCTATTTTTAATTTATTTAATAACTCTTTTCATAATTTTGGCATTGTAAAAAAATGGATTAAATTACCCAAAGAAATACGTTTTTCGTTTGTCGGCATATTTAATGCCGTGTTTGCATATTTTTTATATGCATCATTTTTGTTTTTGTTTGGTGAAAATCATCACCAGATTGCTCTTATATTAAGCTGGGTTATATCTTCTTTCACCTCTTTTTTGGCGCACAGGCATTATGTCTTTAGAATAAAAGGAAATATTATAAAACAATATTTAAAATGCGCTTCAACTTGGGTTTTTAGCTATTTGATAAACGCGTTTTTGTTGGAAGCGTTTATTAAACACAACATAAATTCCTATCTTGCACAGCTGGCTGCTTTAGTTATTGCGGGAGTGTTTACTTTTGTTGTTTTTAAAACGGTTGCGTTTAAAAAAGAAAAATAAATTTTAAAAATATCGGCGCAAAAAATTTTCTTTTTGTGTTTTAAAATATTGTGTGGATTAATTATGTAAAGGTATTAATAATGATTTCTAAAATTTCATTCGGTTCAACTTATAATATTAAAAACACTAACGATGCTACAAAGAATCAATCTTTGAAAAAATTCTGTTCACTTTTGCAAGACGGAATATGCAAGGCAAGTATCGTTGAAAAATCGACCGATGATAACGGAGAAGAATTCCCCTCAACAATTGTTGTAAAAAATTCTGCCGATGTTTTATTGGAACAATTTTGTGCGGTATATGGAATTAAATATACAAAAACTTCCGACAGAGAGCTTTTGAACCCAAGCAACATCAAATCAAGAATCATTTTACCAAAAGAAGGCTATAGACTTGTCGAAGTCGATAACAATGAATTTCTTAAATTAATCAATCAATCCCAAAACTCTACAAACTATTGGGACACTTCAAGAAATTATGACGTGTCATCATATACTGCTTTAATTGAACTTAAATCGGGAAAAGAAATTGAAGCTTCGACATTAGAAATTTTGCCAAAGAATCCGCAAGATGAAATTAACAAAAGAACGGGCGCCGATATTAATTTAGGCGAAAACGGCGATATGTTTATTGCGCTTTCAAGAGTCGGGATGAAAAAAATTCCCGCTTATGTTGATGAAGAATCATATGAAACGGGTGTAAAACTGGGGCTTTTTAAAAAACCCTTAATTGATAAAAATGAAGACGATTTAATTTAGCCCCAAACTTCAAAATCCGGTTCTTCCATACACATACAATGTATTCCGCCTTCAAGATGGGACAGGAAATACATCATTTGATTTTTATATTGACTCTTGCAGGTTGAATCGAGCCCCTTAATAAAATAGACGTCTTTGATATTTTGAACTTTAGATTTTAATTCTTTTTCGAAAATTTCTTCAAGGGCGCTGTAATAAGGGTTTTTGCTTTTGGTTGAATTTGTGATATATGATATTGTGTTATCTGCGTGCTTGTTTACAATTGCATTAATGAAATTTGAGCTGCCATCAAACACGCCTGCGATTCTAATGGGTTCAAAGCCGTATGATAAAAGGGTTTCAATTAGCTTATTGTTTGTAATTGCGCTATAATTATATTCCGTTATTCTTTTATTGTTATAAAAATTTTCTCTTAAAGTCTTATAATCGGCATTATTTTCATATAAATCATCAATATATTTTTTTGAAAGTTCAAAGTCATTAACCAAAATATAAGGGTATCCAATCGGTCTTAGTGCCATATCGAGATGAAAATTCGGCTGGGGGATTTTTAAAATATTTTCTTTTTTGATTTTATAACGGTCCATAATGGCTTTTTTGCTTCTGCTATACAGGTCATCACTTCCTACCATCATCCATTTTTCGCCGTTTGGATATAATCCGATGAAACAATTACCCCCGGGGATATAGCATGGGGATTTTTTGATATTAAAACCTAAGTCATTAAAATCTCTTATGGCTTCTTTTGGGGATTTTGTTTGAGAAGCGAGGATGAATTTTTTATCGTCATTATTTAATATTGTTTGATAATCCTGAAGCCAGATGCCTCTGTGGTTTATAGCGTATGTATCAATGTTTTCTTTTTTGCAAAAATTTCTTATTTCATCTTGAAAAATATTATAAATATTATCTTGAACATAAATATTTTTTATAACAGCGGCATCATAGCCTTTAAAATTTTGACAGGGTTTATAAGAATTGATTTTCATAATTTTACAAAAACCAAAAAAATATTTTCTTGCCTTAAAAAAATGAGCGGGCTTAAAAAACTAAACCCGCTTTTGACCTAAAAATAAGTTAATTTCTAACCGTATCCTTAACATGCATAACCGTTTTTTTGATTTCTTCAAAATCTTTTTTGTCGTATAATTCTCTGCCGATTCCGACGGCGGTCGCTTTTGCGCTTAGGTATTTTTTGATTTCGTTTAATTTTACAAATCCGCAAGGCAATAAATTCAAAAACGGCATTGGTTTTGTAATGTCTTTGATGTATTCATATCCGCCAAGTTCATTAACAGGGTAGATTTTAATTAATGCCATTCTTGATTTCCAAGCGCTATAAGCTTCGTTTGGCGTTGTGGTGCTTGGGATTAAAAATGTTTTGTTGCATGCGCAAAAACGAACGAGATTCCCTTGGAATATCGGGCTCGAGATGATTTTTGCTCCGTTTGAAATTGCCTGCTGAGCTTGTTGGGTCGTGACTATTCCGCCTTGGGCAAAAATTATGTCATTGTATTTTTGAGACAATTCTCTTGTTACTTCAATCGGGCAATTAAGCTCAATCACCCTTAAACCGCCTTCGATATAGGCTCTTGCTATCATAAGCGCGAGATTTATATCGTCTTGCCTTATAATTCCATAAATTTTTTCCTGTTTGATAATGTCTAAAATTTTCATGAGGCGAGCGCGGTTCTTTTTCTTTGGGGTTTTTCTTTAACAATTTGTTCGATATTTTTCAGGCGCAAAATTGAAATAGCTCTTTGAATTTCGCTATCGGCCACAATCCAACAGAGATTGTATTGAAAATTATTGATAAAACAGTATGTCGAACAAAATATTGCAACTTTTGTCGCATTTATGAGGTTCATTTTTGAAATATCAACATAACATTTGCCGTTTTCGATTTTACAGTTTAATTTTAATGAGGAGTCTTTTGTTTCGACGATGAATTTATCGTCGAAAAGCTTAATTTGTCTGATATTGTTCATTATTGTTTCTTTTTATGCTACAAATTAAGTATCGTAATTATTTTTCTAAATTTTAATCAGAGCAATTAAATCTAATACTTTTGGTGTATAATATTTTTATTGGAGGAAAAATGATTTTGGATTCTGATAGTTTAAATGTTGTTATGAAAAATATAAAAGCCGTCGCTTTTGATGTGGATGGAGTTTTAACGGATGGGTCTTTAACGTTTCTTGAAGATGGCAGAGAAATTAAAACATATAGTGCAAAAGACGGTCTCGGAATCGTTCTTTTAAATAAAGCAGGCATAATTACCTCAATCATTACCGCAAGAGATAACGGCACCGTTTCACAAAGAGCAAAAACTCTTAAAATAAAAGAACTTTTTATGGGCCAAAAAAATAAAGTTGTGGCACTTGAACAATTGTGCGAAAAATATAATCTTTCAAAAGATAATGTCGCTTATATGGGAGACGATTTACCCGACATTTGTGTGCTTGAGCGCGTGGGGCTTAGTGCATGCCCAAAAGACGCTGTTTTTGAAGTTAAACAAAAATGTAATTTCATAAGTTCATTTAACGGCGGCAAGGGAGCAGTAAGAGAACTGTGCGATTTAATTTTAAAAGCCAAAAAAATCTCTTATGATATGTTAGATGGTGACTATCGTCAATAATATACTACGTTATATATATGTTGAAGCAGACAAAAATATAAAATATTATTTTGTTTATGAAAAGGTATTTATTAATATTTTTTATAATTTCAATGTTTTTTGATGGATGTACTTTGGCAAGTGATTTTGGCCAATATCGATACTCTAAATATATCGGGCTTAGTAATCAGATTTACGCAAATCGTATGGCACAAAATCAGATGATGAGAAGAACAATGATGTATTACCAAAATCCGACTCACAACATTAGATTTCCAAATAAATATTCCAGATACCCAAACATCGAAAAAAACGGCTATAGCGTAAATTATCAATATCGAACCGGATATGGTTACAGATATTATTAAAACAAAAAGCGCATATCAAAATACAAAAAATAATCTTTGGCATTCTTTTAAATATAAAAGAGTGCTTTTTTATTGCACTTTATACAAAAATGTCAAGCGCAATATTACTAAATTTAAAGATTTCAAAAAAAATTTACGTTATGAAATATTTGCGGATTTTCAAAGCAACTTATGTTATAACAATGATAAAGCAGAGAATATTTATGGGGGACAAATGAGCCAGTATCTTAGTAAGGAAGAAATCAAACAATGGAGAAGCTCTTTAGAAAAAATCACTCTTGAAGAATATGCAAAGAAACTCGGAAAAGTTCTTCAAGAAGACAAAAAAACAAGCGACATAATCGACATTGTTATGAAAAATGAAAAAAGATTATTCACTTCAAGAGAAAACAAAAACTCTAAAGATTCAGTTTTGAATGCTGCGAGAAATGCTCAGAATTTGCAGGATGAGATTTTGGAAACAAATCAAAATTCGCTGTTTAATTCAATTAAATCTCAGCTTAATTGTAAAAAGCCTCTGACTCAAAGAGAAGATGCGATTTTGGCGCATTTTATCGAAAATAAAGGCGAAATTGTTTATGCAAAAGACCTTGCGGTCATTTTAAATTTGCCTACCGATTATGTTTATAAATATATTAAAAACTTGAGAACAAAAATATCTCAAGATATTTTACAAAATGCTGCAAAAGGCGGCTATATCTTCAATATGTAGTTAATTGAAAAATTTAATTTATATTAAAAGTTTGCTCTATTTAAAATTGGCTTTATAATTGAATATTATGGAAGTTATAAAATCAGATTTATTCACACAAAGCTTAAAGCTAATTGATGAAATAATAAATGATTCAAAATATAATAGCGCAAACTTTTATTTTGAGGTTTTAAATTCGCTCTATCGTGTGTTTGGTGAATTTGACAAAAAAATTTCAATCAATATTTTCTTTTGTGAAAATATGGGCTATTGCCACAAAGCTTCAATTAAAGACGGGCAATATTTTGATATAAAATATGATTTTAAATATGATATAAATGATTTTATTCTCTCGGATAAAAAGTATGAATATATAAAATTAAATGACGATAAATTATTTTATCAAAACGCCCTATTAACAAAGCTTTCGATTCGAGAATCAATATTCGGGTTTATGGTTTTATCTTCAAATGATTTGATTTTTGATGAAACAAAAGACATTTTTAACACGATTGTAAATATAATAAGCTATAAAATCAAAGATTATGAATTAAACGACGTTTTTAAAATTCAATTGAAAGCCCTTCAGGATGCGATTATTGAAAAACAAAACGCCTATGAAGTAATTAAAAAGCAGCACAAAAAACTTCAAGAGCTCGATAAAACGAAATCTCTCTTTTTGGCTAACATCTCTCATGACCTTAGAACCCCATTAAACGCTATAATCGGCTTTTCTCAAGCACTGGATAGTAAAATATTCGGTGAATTGAATTCTAAACAAGTCGAATATATAAAAGACATTCAAATTTCAAGCTTACATCTTTTGGGGATGATTAATGAAATATTGGATATTTCAAAGCTTGAAGCAAATGCTATGAAATATTCTCCGATTGAGCTGAACCCAAAAAGAGTTATAGAGGAGGTTAAATCGATATTAGCTCCTTTATATGAAAGCAAAAATATTAATGTCGAATTTATTTCAAACTTTGACGGTTTAATTAAGGCGGATTATCAAAAGTTCCAGCAGATTTTATATAATATTTTATCTAATGCGATTAAATTCACCTTTGAAAACGGAAAAATTGAAATTATTCAAGAAGCGATAAATAAAGACTATATCTTGAAAATCAAAGATAACGGAATCGGAATAGATAAAAAATTTCACAATAAAATATTTAAAAAATTTGTTCACCTCGACACTATCCAGACAAACCAGGCTTCAACGGGACTGGGGCTCACTATTACCAAACAGCTTGTAAAATTACATAACGGCAAAATCACACTCGAGAGCGAATTGAACAAAGGCACGACTTTTACGATGAATTTTAGAAAAATTGTTTTATAGAATATGAAAAAAATACTTGTAATTGAAGATAACAAACTTAATTTGAAGCTTTTTTATGATATTTTAAAATATCATAAATATGACGTCGATTGTGCGCAGGATGGGGCTTTGGGGTATGAAAAAATAGTTAAAAATGATTATGATTTAATTATTTTGGATATTCAATTGCCAAAGATGACGGGTTTTGAGATATTGGAAAAATTGAAAAATGACAATAAAGATATTTCAAAAATAATCGTTGTTTCAGCCTATGCGATGGATGAAGATAAGCAAAAAGCCTATGCGTTTGGGCTTGACACATATATAACAAAACCAATCGATATAAATAATTTTATAAAAAATGTTAAACAAAAATTGGGTGAAATATAAATGAAAGCGGATTATCACATTCACACAAGCTATAGCCCCGATTCGTTTGTGGATATGGAAGATTATATAATTTGCGCCATTAAAAATAATTTTGACGAAATTTGTTTCACCGACCACATCGATTACGGCAACGAAAGCTGCTATTGCTGCGATTGCGTTAATTATTTAAAAGAGATAAATAATTATCAAAAAAAATATTCAAATAAAATCAAAATCAAATTCGGGATGGAATTTGGCGCCCAGGCAAGACACAAGGACTATTTTAACAGAATTTTTAATAATTGGGATTTTGATTTTATAATTTTATCTTTTCATTTAATTGATGACCTTGATTTGTGGGATAGGTCATATCAAAGAGGAAAAACGCAGGATGAATTTAATTTAGGATATTATCAAGAAATTTTAAACACGATTAAAGTTTATGATAACTATAGTGTCTTAGGGCATCTTGATTTAATTCGGCGCTATGACGATTATGGAGAATATCCTTTTTTAAAGACAAAAGATATTGTTGCGGAAATTTTATCTCATTTGATTGAAAATGACAAAGGAATTGAACTTAATACGTCATCATTTAGATATAATCTAGAAGATTTGATGCCAAGAAAAGAAATTTTAAAATTATATAAAGATTTAGGGGGAAAGATTATTACAATCGGCTCTGATTCCCATCAATGTGCCCATTTGGGATATAAAATCAAAGAGATGAAAGAAGTGTTAAAAAATATCGGGTTTAAATATTTTTGTACGTTTGATAAAATGTCCCCTCAATTTCACATGTTGTGATATATTTTTTTTCGATATTTAAACTTTATCTTTAATTAAATAGCCCAATTTTTTCTTTTTTATTAATTTAACTGATTTCATATCAGGCCCGGCGCCTTTATCTATAAGTTGTTGAGCAATATCAATCATATCGTTTTTTAGGGCGTAATATAGGATAGTATTATTTGTGACGCTATCTTTATAGTCGATTCTGGCATTTCTGTCCAAAAGATACTGTGCCATTGCTTGGTTTTTGTTTTTGACCGCTTCATACAGTTCGCTAAAAAATCCTTTATCAAGCTTCGCCCCGTGGTCATAAAGAAGAGCCAAAATATCGAATTGATTGTATTTTGCTGCTATATAAATAGGATATTCGCTTAGATAACTTTGATTGGGATTAACTTTTGAATCCAAAAGAAGCTCAACGTTTTCAATATTTCCTTTTTTAATTTGTTCAATCATACATTGAGCGTTTGGCGAAAGCTTTTTTTGATATAGCAGGTCTTTTTGTTCCTGGGTGATTTTTTCTTTGTTTTGGCTGTTCATAATTATCGAGCGCGAAGAAAAATCCCCAAGTTCGCTTATATCAAAAGCAAAAACTTTTGCATTTTGCAAATTAAATACAAAAGTTAAAGCTAAAATTAAATTTAAAATAATCTTTTTCATAACAATAAAATTATATAACTAATCCGCCGTCCACTTCAAGAACTTGTCCTGTGATATAGGTTGTTTCAGACGCTAAAAACTTCACAGCTGAGGCTATATCATCGGGCGTTCCCATTCTTTTTAAGGGGATTAATTTTAACAATTCTTCACTGTTTGCTAAATCTTTTGTCATATCGGTTGCAATGAATCCCGGGGCGATGGCGTTCACTCTGATGTTTCTTGAACCTAATTCTTTTGCTAATGATTTAGTGAATCCGATAAGCCCCGCTTTGGCGCTTGCATAGTTTGCTTGGCCGATGTTACCGTAGACCCCAACGACGCTTGACATATTAATTATCGCGCCGATTCTTTGCTTCATCATGACTTTTACAACGGGTTTTGTGACATAATAAGCTGAATTTAAGTTTGTGTTAATAACCGCTTCCCATTTTTCGCTATCCATTCTGATAAAAAGGTCGTCTCTTGTAATACCCGCGTTATTAACCAAAACATCGATTCTTCCAAAGTCTTTAATTATGTTTTCGATGTTTTCATTTACTTCAGCTTTATTTGAAACATCAAATTTATATGCTTTTGCTTGTACGTTTAGTGCTTTTAATTCTTCTATAGTCTTGTTTGCGGCTTCAGTATTACCTTGATAAGTGAGCGCTATATCATAGCCGCATTTTGCAAGAGCAAGAGCGCATGCTTTTCCGATTCCTCTTGAGCCGCCTGTGATTAGTGCCAGTTTTTCGCTTTGCATTCTTTATTTCTCCCCTAAAAATTATTTTTTATTATATTTTAACCGTTAAATCTTCAATTGTTGATTTAAGGCTTGCTATATCGCTTATATTATAGGTTTTTATATCGGGCGATATTTTTCGATTCAGCCCTGCTAATACTTTTCCGTTTCCAAATTCAATGAATGTATCAACGCCTGTTTCAATTGCTTTTTGAATTGATTGATACCATAAAACCGATGAATTTATTTGATTGGGCATTTTATCTCTAAAATCATCCGCTTTTGTTGTTTCAAGCGCATCAATGTTTGTTATAACGGGAATTTTAGCGTCATTTAATTCAAGGTTTTGTACGAAATTTTTAAACCCAATTGTTGCGCTATTCATCAAATTTGAATGAAATCCCCCCGAAACCGCTAATGGCACTACTCTTTTTGCGCCTTTTTCTTTGATTATTTCGCAAGCTTTTTCAACCGCTTTAATTTCGCCTGTTATAACGATTTGAGTCGGATCATTATAGTTTGCAATTTGGCATAGCCCCCAGGCTCTTGCTTCATCAAGCGCTTGGTTGATTATATCTTCACTTGAACCTAAAACAGCGGCCATGGTGCCATTCGTTGTTCTTGTTGCGCTATCCATAAGTTCTGAGCGTTTTTGGATGGCTTTAAGAGTTGTTTTTAAATCCATTACCCCCGCTTCATACATTGCACAATATTCGCCTAAAGAATGACCCAAAGTGCAAATTGGGGTAATATCGGGGCATTCGTTTTTAAAAGCCTCTAAAGCGGCAATCGAAGTTGTTACAATTGCGCTTTGAGAATTAATTGTTTGCTTTAATACTTCATCGGGGCCTTCAAAACAGATTTTTGAAATTTCTTTATCCAAAATTTCATTTGCGCTACTGTAGATTTTTTTTGCAATTTCGCTGTTGTTATATAAATCAAGCCCCATCCTGACGCTTTGGGAGCCTTGTCCGGGGAAGATAAAAGCAAATTTTGTCATTTTTGTTTGTTCCTCTTTATCTAAAAATATTGATTTAGTTAGTTTTTATCAGTTTATTGTTTGAGCGATTTTGTGGCAGACATTTGATTCTACTGCTTCTTTTGCAACGCGAACAGCGTTTTTAATTGCGTAGGACGAACTTCTGCCATGGGAGATGACTGTGATTCCTTTTACGCCAAGCAAAAGCGCTCCGCCAAATTCTTCGTAATTAATTTTTTTGTAAATTCTTTTCATGAAAGGCTTTGCCAAAAGCCCTACTATCATTGAAATAAAGTCACTTTTGAATTGTTCTTTGATTAATTTAAAAAGCATCATCGAACAGCCTTCGATTGTTTTTAGTGCGACATTTCCTACGAAACCTTCGCAAACAACGACATCAACGTCCCCTTGGAAAAGTTCTTTTCCTTCGATGTTTCCGATAAAATTAAGCCCTATTGTGTTTTCTTTTAAAAGTTTATAGGCTTCTTTTACAAGCTGGCTTCCTTTTTCTTCTTCTTCGCCGATGTTCATAATGCCGACTTTGGGGTTTCGTCTGTTATAAACGTTTTTTGCAAAAGTTGAACCCATTGCGCCGAATTGTAATAGCATCTCGGGTGTCACTTGTGAATTTGCTCCCGCATCAATTAAAATAACGGGTTCTTTTTTGGTGGGTAATGTCGCCGCTATCGCCGGGCGTTCAATTCCCCTGATTCTACCCAAGCCAAAAAGAGAGCTTGCCATGGCAGCCCCTGTTGAACCTGCCGCAACAACGGCATCGGAGCTTCCTTTTGCAACGGCATCAACCGCTAAAACGATTGAAGAATTTTTCTTTTTGCGTATCGCCGCACCGACGGCTTCGCCCATTTCGATAACTTCATCGGCTTGAGTGAGCTTAATATCCAGCTTTGATAAATCAACTTTTATGTTTTTGACAAAATATCCGCCGCGATTTGAACGAATACCTTTTTTTGATATTTCGTCCAAAACTTCCTGGATTTTGTCGACTTTTCCGACCAGCTCGATTGCCACATTATAATCTTGAGCCGCCCAGACAGCACCTTTAACGATTTCAGAGGGGGCGAAATCTCCTCCCATTGCATCTATCGCAATTCTTGTCATACTAATTACCCCAATCGTACTTTTTTATAAATTATTCTTCAGACTCTTTTTCTTTAGTTTCTTTTTTATCTTCTTTTTTCGTTTCTTTTTTATCTGCAGCTTCTTTTTCGGAATCGGCAGCTTTTTTTGCTCTGGGTTTTCTTGGTTTTTTAACTTCTTTGGTTTCTTGGGCTTCTGCTGAAGTTTCTTCTTTAGCTTCTTCTGTTTCAGCCGGTTTTGTTTTGGCTTTTTTATTTTCTTGAGTGTTTGTTATTGTTTCATTTACTTTTTTAATTGAAGCAAATCCGTCTTTATAATAGCCGCAATTTGGGCATACTGTGTGAGTTAATACAATGGATTTGCAATTTGGGCAAGTCGTTGTAGCGGGAATTGTTCCTTTCCAGTTAGCACGTCTTGATGCTTGTTTTGCCTTGCCTGTTCTTTTCTTTGGTGTAGCCATTTTTATTTCCTTTTCTAATTATAATTAAATTTATTATTCGACTTATTTTTATTGTCTAAAAAAAAGAAGTCCTTGTCAATAATTTGCAAGGACTTCTTTATATTTAATTTAATAAACTATCTAAGGCTAACTTTTGTGTAAGAACCTTTTTTGTTGAAGTTTACTTTGTCTTCACGAGCTAACCAGCCAAGACCTAAGCTTGTAAAGTTTTCGTTAAGACCTAAATCTTTGTTCATTTTCTTTGTTGTAACTTCACCGTTTTCATTTAGGTATTCCCAAATTTTTCCAGCTGTTTCAATGATTGTTTCTTGCATTGTTTACTCCTTCTTAAATGTTGCATACAAGTTTACTACTGTGTGTGAATTTATTTATCAAATTCCTATTTGCATAATTATATTAATTTATAATATAGTGATTGTATATAGTTTAAATGGATGAAATAAGTATGAAAAAAAATTGGATTTATAATGATAATGTTGATACCGACGTCATAATACCCGCGCGCTATCTGAATTGCAGCGACAATGGCGAATTAAAAAAACATTGTATGGAAGATATTGATAAAAGTTTTTCAACTAATGTTAAAGAGGGTGATTTTATTATCGCCGGTTACAACTTTGGATGCGGTTCATCAAGAGAACATGCTCCGCTTGCAATTAAGCTGTCGGGAATAAAAGCCGTTATTGCAAAATCTTTTGCTCGTATATTTTACCGCAACGCCATCAACATCGGTCTTGTAATAATTGAAAACGACGAAATTCAAAAAGATGTTAAAGAGAATGATGAAATTGAGATTGATATTGAAAAAGGAATAATTTTTAATAAAACTCAAAACAAAAACTATCATTTTAAACCTTACCCAAAAGAAATTCAAAAGCTCGTTGAAGTTGGGGGATTGGTTGAATATACAAAAACAATTTTAAATAAATAGTAAAGGAAAAAATATGAAAAATATATTAATTTTAATGGGTGATGGTGTATCTAATGAAATTATGCCCGCTGCAATTGAAGTTTTGGATGCGGTTAAAAAAATATATAAGCTTGATTTAAACTATAATTACGCACCGATTGGAGGCCGTGCCTATGAAGAAGCAGGAGTGCCGTTGCCTGATAAGACTCTTGAGATGGCAAATTCATCGGATGCAATATTATTGGGTGCGGTGGGTGATGTAAAATATGATTCTTTGGCTCCCGAATTAAGACCCGAAAAGGCGCTATTAGGTATCAGGAAAAAATTAAATTTATTTGCCAATCTTCGCCCTGTTAAAGTTTTTGATGAACTTGTTGAATCGTCTCCCTTAAAATCCGACATTGCAAAAGATGTCGATATAATGATTGTAAGAGAATTGACGGGAGATGTGTATTTTGGAGAACCTAAAGGAGCGGGAATTAAAAAAACTCTTGATAATAGAGAGATTAAATATGCTTTTAACAATATGATTTATGACGAAGATGAGATTAGAAGAATAGCCCATGTGGCGTTCAGCGCCGCTCGAAAAAGAAAACAAAGAGTCTGCTGTGTTGATAAGGCAAATGTGCTTGATGTTTCAAGATTATTTAGAGAAATTACAAAAGAAGTGTCAAAGCAATATGAAGATGTTGAATTGAGTTTTATGTATGTTGATAATTGCGCAATGCAGCTTATTTTAAACCCGAGAAAGTTTGATGTTATTTTAACGGGTAATATCTTTGGAGATATTTTATCCGATGAAGCTTCGACCATTTGTTCGTCGTTGGGGATGTTGCCTTCGGCGAGCTTATCTGACGGAAGCAGCCCCTATATGTATGAACCGATCCATGGCAGTGCTCCCGATATTGCGGGGAAAAATTGCGTGAATCCTATTGCAACCATACTATCTGCTGCAATGATGCTATATTATTCATTTAACGAAAAATCAGCCCATGATTCAATCTATCGTGCGGTAAAAGATGTCTTAAAAGAAGGTTATCGCACAAAAGACATTGCTCAAAAGAAATGTACAATCGTTACGACCACTAAAATGACCGATTTAATTATTTCAAAATTAAAATAATTAAAACAGAATTAAAATAGAAAAAATATTATAAATAAATTAAATCAGCCTTGATAGAAAGCTCCGCCTCGTTTGATTTTGCAAGCTTCGGGGCCCAGTTTTTGTACGGATGAGAGTGTTTCGATACCTTGAGAACTTTCATAGCCTGTAGCTTTCATTTCTTTTGCTATGTTATGAAGTTCGCTTACGCTGAAATGGCATTTGACGGATTTATTAAATGAAACTTCTTCATAATAACATTGACGATTAGCAAAGCCATAGATTATGATAATTCTGCTATTTCCGTTATCTAAATATTTTGAACAGGTGTAAAAGCTTGAAAGAAAGTCTTTTTGATTTTCGTTTTCTTTGTTTTCATTTTGTTCATTTCCATTTTGCTCAGCCATTGCAAAATTAGCGTTTGACTTAGGATTATTAAATAATTTTAAACTGATAATAACGCTAAGAAATATAATAAATGTTATTGAAAGAAATTTTTTCATAATTCTACCTTTAACAATAACTTAACATCAATTATATATTATAGCTTCATATTTTTGGTGTATTTTGGTTATTTTTTTGAGCTTGTTTTGCTTTTTGTTTTTCAACAACCCTTAATTTTAATTTCCCGCCAACCGGCACCATTAAAACAGGAACCAAAAATCTTACAACAAAAGTAAATATTGTTAAGGATTTGAATTTATTTAATTTCTTTGAATATTCGCCGCAGAGTGAATTAATCTCTTTTTCGACCATTTTTGCGTCATTAAGATTTATTTGAGAAAGTCTTTTTGCGACATTTGTGCTATCTAAGATATTTTTGCATGTGTTTACAATTGTGGTTCGGATGGGTTCCGTGTTTTTGAGGTTTTCTATGGTTTGATTGATTAAATCTTCATTTAATTCAATGTTATTTTTGAGAGAGTTTTTAATTGCGTTTGATTGTTTGAGGTTTTCTATTATTTCTTTAGTGTTGACGTTAGCTTCATTTAAGTGTTTTTTGCAAACATCATTAAGCGCCATTTTGACAATATCGGGAATGTTTTGTTCATGGATTGTTTTTGTGGAATTAATTATGTCGCTATGTTCTTTTTTGACGGCTTGGATTGCTTTTTTGATATTATCTCCGTATAAATTTGTTGCTTTTTTAATTACGCCGTCTAATGCCCAGTCTATCAAAAATGCGCAGCTGCTTGATACAATTGTTACAAGCGCGGTGTGGATGTTTAATCCGAGCTTTTGACTCGGGTCAATGTGTTTAGAATGTTTTGTGTTAATAAGCCAATAAGCGGTGACACCGAATGATTCAAGGTCTGCCATTCTTGCGGAGGGCTTTTTGGCATGGGCTAAAAGTTTTGTAAGGTTTGAACCTACATAGCTCATGCCTGCTTTTTCAATCAGGCCTGCAGTTCCGTCTATTGCGCTTGATAAAATATTTCCGTTAAATGAGATTGGTCGGCTTGAGGAGGGGTTTTGATTAGAATTTAATAAATTTTTGAATTTTTCGTTTTCTTGTTTAAAGTTGCTGTTCATCTCAAGAGCAAGAGAGTTTCTTTTTAATTCTTCAAGCCTTTGTTGTTCTTTTTGTTTATTTTTCTTTGCAAACAATAGTGCCATAACGGTGGGTAAAAGTGCGCTTGATATAATTGCTTTAAGAATTGAAGTTGCTGCCCCCGTTGAATTTTTCCACAAAATTTCAAAAGCGTCGCTATATAAGGTATTACTTTTTAGATTTTTTGTTTGATTTTTAAGTTGAGTTGCAAAAGCGGTATTTTTTTGAAAAATTTGAAGATGATTTTTTTCAAAATCGCTTGTAAGTTTAGCTGCCTTTGAAGCAATTTCATCATAACTTGGGGTATAGTCTGCATTTTTAAACATTGTTTTTATAAATGTCGTTGCTTTTTTGATGCCATTAAAATCATTTGATAAATTTTTTGCATTTTGAAATTTGTTTTTTAAGGTGTTGTGTTCTTTGCCCAGGATTGATTTTGCCAATTCAAGCGCCGGATATTCGTCACTTTTGACGGATGTAATATTTCCTTTGTCATCTAATTTGACTAATTTTAGATTGTTTTTAATTATATCAACGGATTTTTTAATGTATTGTCCGCCGATGGTAAAACTCATAAATGAGCCTAAAAACGCTTGAAGAAAGTTTTTTGTGGCAACGATTTGCTTATCTTTTTCTTCGGAGCCGGGCATATGTAATACTGCCATCGGTTTTAAAATACCAGCTATTAAAAGAGCGTAAATTGCGGTAAATTTGACTTCGTTATCATAGACGCTGTTTATTAAATTGTTGATGGTTTTTGAATTAACAAAGCCGTCAAGTGCTTTTTGTCCCAATGAACCTACAGACCCGCCAAAGCTAATCGCTTGTGCGGGTCTATTTTGTGCGTTATTATTGTCTTTGTCACTTTGCAAAAAATCATCATTTGATAATTTTTTCTTTTTGACATCATATATCTTATTTTTGTTGTAATGCTTATATAATTGATTGTTTAACTCAATTTTCATGATACTTTTATAAAACTTGTGAAAATATTTATTTGCTAAAGAATAATTAATTTGTTACAAAAACTATACAACTTCCAAAAGCTTTTTGTTTCGAGTGTTCAGGTATGTTTCGATTTTGTCGATTATGATTCTTTCAAAATTAATTTTAAATATTTCGTTGATTTCGTTTATGAAAAAGCATGGGCTTGTGATATTAATTTCAATTACTTTTCCGTCGATGACATCTAAACCTGCCAGATAAATTCCGTCTTTTTCAAATTTATCTTTTACAATATTTTCGATTAATTTTTCTTTTTCGTTTAATTGGGCAAATTTGAGAGTGTCTTTATTATGTTCGTTAAATTTAAAATCGTTGTTTGTGGCAACTTTTTTAACGCAGTATTCAAAAATTTCTCCGCAGACATAAATCAATCTTTTATCTCCGTTTTTAATTTCGGGAAGATATTTTTGAACCATCACTTGAGTTTTTTGGTTGTTTGTGGCGCTTTGAATGATTGAATTTATATTTTTATCATTAACATTTAAATAAAATACACCCGAACCAAAACAGCGGTTTAAGGGTTTAATTACTATTTCATTATTTTCAAAAAGGAATTCTTTAATTATTTTCTCATCCGCACTCACGATATTTTTCGGTGCAAGCGAAGGAAAGTCATTGACATAGAGCTTTTCGTTTTTTTCTCGAATTGCTCTTGGGTTATTCATTACAATAACTTTTTTATCTACATTTGATAAAATATAGCTTGCTTCAATATAATCCATATCAACGGGAGGATCCGGACGGAAAAATATTATATCAAAGTCATTTAAGCATAAGATTTTTGCGTCTTTTTGTTTTTTTATGTCATTATTATCTATATATGTTTCATATAAAAGCGAAAAAGGCACGCCATCTTTTTCAAAGAGCTTATTTTTTGTTGTTACAAAGACTTTGTTTTCTCTTCTTAAATACTCATATACGAGCCAAAAATTTGTCACAAGAACGTTAAACTCGAAATATTGATACTCAATCTCATCTATAATAATTAATATATTTTTCATAAATCTATTATATCAAATAATAAATTTTATTGTATAATCTAATTATGAAAAATTGTCCGTTTAAAAAAGAAATTTGCGATTCAACTTGTGCGCTATATATTAAAGACACCGATTTGAACGAAACAGTGAGAAACAGACTTCGCGCAATCGGAGTCATTAATCATGATGAAGAGGGTATTTGTTCGTTTAAAAATATCGCCTTGGCGCAAGACAGGTATATATTCGAAAACACAAAAGTCTACAATAGCTAAATGAAATAAGATTAAATTTCATTGCGGGGTTAAAATTGTTTAAAGATAATATCATAGCAGAATTAAAAGAAAAAATTAAAAAAAATCCAAAAGATATTGAACCTTTAAGAAATCTTGCAAACTATTATGTCGGATGCAATGAATATATTTTGGCATTTGATGTTTATGAAAAAATAATTGAATTGGATAAAAATGACTATCAAGCTTTGATTAATCTCGGTAGCATTTGTTTTTACAGAAAAATGTATGATAAAGCTTTGATATATTATAACGCCGCTTCGCTAATTGAGCCAAACAACTATGCAACGTATTATAATTTAGGTAATGTTTACGCTGAAATTGAAAATTTTGAACTTGCATATAAAAACTATCAAAAAGCGCTTGAACTAAATTCGACAAAATCCGAAATATATAGCGCTCTTGGGTATTTATACAGCGACATAGAAAACTGGGCACAGGCCGGATATTATTATAAAAAAGCGCTTGAATCAGATTCAACAAATAGTGAAAATTATATTAATATTGCAAATGTTGCTTCTTGTTTATCTAATTACGATGAAGCAATTGAATACTATAAAAAAGCAATTCAGATAAATGATAAAGATGAAAAACCATATCTTTCGATTGCAAATTCATATTGCGCCAAAAATGATTACTCTAAAGCGCAAGAATACTTTAAAAAAGCAATAGATATTAATCCAAACTACTATGCTGCCTGGGTATGCAGAGCAATTGCCAAGATTGATGAAAATGATAACAATAGCGCAATAGAATATTTAAAACATGCAATTGAAATTGATATTGAAAAAGTGAATGCCTATATTCTTTTGGCTAATATACTGGTTGAAGAAAAAAGATTTTCCGAAGCTCTTGATATATATAAAACCGCCAAAAAAATTGCTCCCGATGATGCCAAGATATTGATGTTTATGGCAAATACTTATGTATTAATTCAAAATTATTCCCAAGCGGCAAAATACTATCGAAAAGCGATAAAATTATCTAATGATAACGAGATAAAATTGATTTATATTGAAATGGCAAACAGTTACATTAAAAATAAAATGAAAGGTAAAGATGGATAAGATAATTGACAGAATAGTTTCGATAATGTCATATTGTTCTTTTGGATTTTTTAGTATTATCTGGTTGATTTATGTAAATTTGGCAAAAAAGCCCATGAGTTCTTTTTTGGTCTTTAATTTATATCAAGCAATATTTATCTCGATTGCCCTTGCCATAATTTCGCTTGTTTATAACATAGCATACGGATTTATGAGCGTTGTGCCGTTTTTGGGTAATGTTGTAAAAATTGCGGATATTTATATCAATCGAACACCGATTTATTTCACTTATTCAATAAGCTCTCTTTTAGTTATGTTACTGTTAATGTATCTTTCGATAATGTCCGTGCTGGGTAAAAGACCCTATATTCCTTTAATATCCAAGATGATTAGAATGAACTTTGGAGTTTAGAGAAAAAATTTATGAAAAATATTATTTTTTTAGCGTCAATATTTCTTTTGAGTTTGAAAAGTTATGCAACAAGCGAACTTTATTCAAACAGTGAAGAAGTAAAAGAGATATTAAACAATAATGTCTATGAACCGAATTATTTCAGCATGATTTTGGGACTTATATTTGTTGTGTTTTTGATTTATGTGACGGGCTATATTTATCAAAAATTGACAAAAGTTAAACTATCCGACACTTTAGATTGCTGCGCTCAAGTTATATCCACAACGCAATTGGGACAAGGGAGAAATCTCCATGTTATTAAAATTATGGATGATTATTGCCTTATCGGTTCAACTCAAAACAGCATTACTTTTTTAAAAGATGTTGATGTAAAAGATAATATGATTAAGCAAGAATTAAAGCGATAAAATTTTATGCTGGCAAAATTTATAAAATACATAAATAATATTTTTTTATCTGTCGAATTATTTAACCGCCAGATAAATAACTATAAATTGGTTGCAAAAGAGCCGGCATTACCTTGCTGGGCGTATATTAACTGGGGACTTTTTTTAATTAACAAAGGAGAAAAGAAAAAAGGGCTCGAAAAATTAAACCAAAGCGTTTTAATGAACGCAACAAACCCCGAAGTATATATAAATATCGCAATTACTCAAGCGCAAGACGGACAATTTCAAGAAGCTCTAAAGAATTTCAAAAAAGCTCTGAGGCTTGATTCAAATAATGCAAAAGCCTGGGGGTATATTGCGGGAGTTTATAGCGAATTAAACGAAAAAAATTTAGCGAAAAGTGCTTTTGAAAAATCGATTAAATTAGATAGGACAAATTCATATACATATCTTAACTATGGTATATTTTGCGCCAAAAATGACAAAAAAGAGCTCGCTCAATCGTTATTTAAAAAAGCTCATATAATTGACCCTGTCAATAGCTTGCCTTTGATGATGTGGGCAATGACATTATTGGGTGATGGGGACTATAAAAACGCTCTTAAAATATATAAAAAATTATTAACTCTCGATCCTTTTAACGCCCAGGCTCTGTATTTATGTGCGCTATGTTTGTTTAGGCTGAATAATTACAGCGAATGTATCGAGTTTTGTAAAAAAAGCATATCAGCCGATAAAACAAAAGTTGAAAATTATATAATGCTCTGCGAATCCTATATGAACCTAAAAAACGAGAAAAAGTGTTTTGAAACGTATGAAAAATATGAAAAATTTTGTTATGAAGACTGGAGCTTTTATAATTCATGGGGATGTGCTTTTCAGTTTTTTGAAAAATTTGATGAATCGATTGAAAAATTTCAAAAATCAATCTCTCTAAAATCCGATATTATAATAAATCGAAGCGCATACTCTTATTCATTAATTAAATTAGACCGAATTGATGAAGCAAAAGAACAAATTGAAGAAGTCTTGAAATTGGCACCTGATCATGCCGGAAGCTATTTCAATTTGGGACAGGTATATTCTCAAAAACAACAGTATAAAGAAGCAATTGACGCTTATAAAAAAGCAGTTACCATTGATGTAAATTTAAAAAGCACGTATTTTTATATAGCAAACGCTTATTTTAAATCCGACGACATTAAAAATGCGATAAAATATTGGAAAAAAACCGTTGAATATGATAAAACCAACCTTAACGCCTATATTAATCTTGCTCTTTGTGCGCTCGATAAACAAAACGACCCCCAAAGTGCTCTAAGATATATTAGAAGCGCCTATGAAGCGGATAAAAATAATCCCAAAGTCTTATTTAACTATGGTTTGATATTATTTAAAACGGATGATATTTATCGCGCTCAAGAAAAATTTGAGCAGGCTTATAAATCGGATTCGACTATGACCCAAGCGCAAATAAGCCTTGCCGATTGCAAATTGAAGCTAACAAAACCCTATGAAGCAAAAGAAATATTGGATAAGATTAATGACGATGCTAAAAACACAAATGAATATCTAAGCGCCAGAGCGATTTGCCTTTATGAAATATCAAAAATTGAAAAAGAAAATTTATCGTTAATTGATGAAATAATTGAGATTTGTGATAAAATAATATCTATGGACAGTGAAAATATTGTCATAAAAGAATTAAGAGAACAAATTTTGCAAAATAAATCTTTAGCTAAAGATGAAACTAAGCAAAATACGGGTGAAAAATGAGCTTAATCGTACAAAAATTTGGAGGAACATCCGTTGCAACAAGTGAAAAAATAAAAAACGTTGCAAACGCGATTATAAAAGAAAAAAATAACGGAAATGACGTTGTTGTTGTAGTGAGCGCCATGGGCCACACTACGGATAATTTAATTAAGTTATCAAAAGAAATTACATCATCTCCCTGTGCTCGCGAGATGGATATGCTTCTTGCAACGGGAGAACAGGTCTCAATGTCACTTTTGGCTATGGCATTAATTGATATGGGCTATAATGCCGTCAGTTTAACAGGCTATCAAGCGGGAATTAAAACCCAAAAGAATCACATGTGCGCAAGAATAATTGATATTGATACAACAAGAATAAATAAACACATCTTAAATAATGAAATAGTGATCGTTGCGGGTTTTCAAGGAATCTGTGAAGGTAATGAAATTACAACATTAGGTAGAGGCGGCTCTGATACCACAGCCGTTGCTTTAGCTTGCGCTCTTAATGCGCAAAGGTGCGATATATATTCTGATGTTGAAGGGGTGTATACGACAGATCCTCGAATCGTTAAGACCGCACAAAAATTAAAAACGATTTCTTATGATGAGATGCTTGAACTTGCCCGCGTCGGGGCAAATGTTTTGCATCCGAGGTGTGTTGAAAGTGCTAAACAAAATAAGATGCCCATGAGAGTTCGAAGCTCATTTAAGCTTGATGATATGGGAACATTAATAATAGGAGTTGACGAAATGGAATTAAATAAACCCGTAACAGGAGCGGCAGTGGACAATTCGCAAATAAGAATTGTTATATGTGATATTGTGGATGAACCCGGAAACGCCGCAAAATTATTCAATCTTTTATCTTCAAGCGATTTAAGCGTTGATATGATTATTCAATCTTATGCAAGGCATTCAAAAAACACAAACGACATTGCTTTCACCATCTCAAAAAGCGACTACCCCAAGTTTGATGCCCTGAAAGGTAAAATTACCGAGCTTTTAAAAGCCGACGGCATTTTTATTGATGATGATATTGCAAAAGTCTCTATTGTTGGTGCGGGCATGATAGACAGACCCGGTATCGCAGCCAAGATGTTTGATACATTGGCAAAAGAAAACATCAACATTAAAATGATTTCAACAAGTGAAATTAAAATAAGCTGTCTTGTTGAAAAGAAATATTGTAACAGTGCTCTTGTCGCGCTATGTAAGGCTTTTGAATTAGATGGAGCTGATGTTGCGCAAGTCAAGGGCGATTTGCCTGATGTTGACTAGAAAATAAAGTGAAATATAAAAACACAAAATGATTAACGTCGTTCAAGATTTTTTAGATGAATATAATATCAAAAACAAAAAAGTGATTTTGGGTTTTTCCTCAGGGCCCGATAGCTGCGCATTAGCTTATATTTTATCAAAGCTGGCCAAAAAAAATAATCTTGAACTTATCTTGGCTCATTTTAACCATAATTGGCGAGGGGAGGAATCAAAAAGCGAAGAGATTTTTGCTTTCGATTTTGCAAAAAAAATAAATGCTCGATTTTATTTTGATTGTGCAAGCAAAGATGAAACAAAAACCGAAGAAAACGCAAGAAACCTGCGCTACGCTTTTTTTGAGCGTGCTATGAAAGAATTTAAAACGGATGTTGTTTTTTTGGCTCATAATAAAAACGATAATATTGAAACGGCAATTTATAGAATAATTAAAGGTACGGGAATCAAGGGGCTTTGTTCTATTGCACAAAAAAGAGATAATTTCTACAGGCCCTTGTTAAACATAACCAAAAATCAGATTTTAGAATTTTTAGCTCAAAATAAAATCGAATATAAAATCGATTCGTCAAATGAAGATATAAAATATAAAAGAAACCTTATTCGAAAAGAAATTTTACCCATTTTTGAAAAAATTAATATAAGCTATTTAGACAGCATCGAAAATTTAATTAAAAATGCAATATTGAATCGAGAAATTGTTGAAAATGTGCTTTTTGAATTTAAAAAAGAGGTTTTAGTTGATGATACAATCGAAGCTTCCTTGTATAAAAATGCTAAAAAACCATTGAGATATGAATTTTTGAATGATTTTTTGGGTGAAAAATTAAAATATCGAAATTATAAAAATATTAAAAAAATCGATGATTTTATAATGAACACAAATAAAACTTCTCAAATTTCAATTAATCGGGAGTTGTTTTTAAAAATCAGAAAAGGTAAGATTTTTTTTGTAAAACATAATAACTATGAAAAAGATTAAAAAACGGGAAACAAAATGGATAAAGATATTAAAGACTTAAAAGTATTAATCGATTCCGATACGTTAGAAAAAAGAATAATAGCGCTTGCGGATGAGATTAATTCGTACTATGAAAAAAATTATAACAATGAACCTTTAAATTTAATTTGCGTTTTAAGAGGCGCTGTGATGTTTTTTTCGCAACTTTCAAAATACCTCAAAATGCCAATTAAGATGGAATTTGTGTCTTTATCAAGCTATGGCGATTCGATAAAATCATCAGGCAAAATTAAAACGATTAATCTTGCTTTGCCTAATTTTAATAATGAAAATGTTTTGGTTGTAGAAGATATTGTAGATACCGGTCTTACGCTTGATTTTTTGATGAAATTTATAAAGCATAATTGCGCTTCAAAGGATTTAAAGCTTGCCGTGTTGTTTGATAAAAAATGTGCTCGAAAATATGACGTAAACCCTGATTTCAGCGCTTTTGAAACAGACGATAAATTCATCGTCGGTTTTGGGCTTGATTATATGGGATACTATCGCAACCTTAATTATATCGGGTATTTTGACTGATGCTTAGCTAAAAATTGATAATTAAAAAAATATCGGGCAGATGATTATTGCTGCAATAAGCCCTATAATATCAGCTAAAATCCCCGATAACAGTGCATGGCGAAATTTCTTTATCCCGACGGCCCCAAAATATACGCTTGCCACATAAAACGTTGTTTCGGAGCTTCCTGTGATTACGGCCGCGAGTTTTGCGGCGTAAGAATCTACTCCGCAATTGTTGATTATATCGGCTAATACCCCCAAAGTGGCGCTTCCCGAAAATGAGCGGGTGAACATAATGAGGCTTGTTTCAATCGGGATTTTAAAGAAATCAAAAACAGGTTTTAGGAAATTTTGTAATATTTCTAATGCCCCACTTGATCTTAAAGCGGCGGTTAATACCATTATCGCAACAAGGTAGGGTATTATTTTAACCGCAACAAAAAAGCCTTCTTTTGCTCCTGTTGTAAAATCTTCATAAGCCGGTTTTTTATTTATTAGCGCATGGATTAATATAATTGAAATTATTAAAGGCAGAATCAGTATAGATAAGGTATTTAGAAATTTAATCATTTAAAATACCTCTCTAAAATTTTTGAAAAGAATAGTGCGCTTAAAAACGCTATTGTTGTAACAATTAGTGTGGGTAAAATTATGACGGATGGGTTTTTCATTCCGCTTGCACTTAAAATTGCAATAACAACGGCGGGAACTATTTGAAAGCCGGCTGTGTTTATGGCAAGAAATGTACACATCGAATTTGTCGCGATGTTTTTATCGGGGTTTTTTTCCTGCATACTCTCCATTGCCTTAATTCCAAAGGGAGTTGCGGCGTTTTGAAGGCCTAAAGCGTTTGCGCTAATATTTAGAGCGACATTAGAGAAAGCTTCGTCGTTATCTTTTAAATCGGGGAAGATTATCAAAAGCGGTTTTTTGATTATTTTTGAAAATAATTCCATCAATCCCGAGCTTTTAGCGATATTTACCATCCCGAGCCAAAAAGCCATAATTCCAATTAACCCAAAGGAGATTTCGACCGCTCTTTGGGAGGCTTTTAACATATCATTTATCATAACATCAAGCGAATGGTTAAAAATTGCGCAAATAAAAGATATTAAAATTAGAAAAATAAAAATATAATTCATCTTATCCTTGGAACGTGTGAGTGAAATATGCTTCACCTTCGGGAGTGATTGAGTATCTGTTGGAATCATCTACATAATACATTTTAATATAATTTTTTGCAATCAAATCTTTAACGATTGATAAATTTGCAATGTCTCCCGTTGCTTGGAAAAGCTTTGAATTGATGAATTTCATTGTGAAATTTTCTTGCTCTAAGATATTTTTTATGTAATAAGCGCAAATTATAAATTCATCTTCAATTTCATTGTAATCAAAATTTGCGATATACGATTTAAAATCAAGGTCATGGTTAAGTGCCGCTTGGATTTTGGGTTCTTTTGTTATGTCTTGTTCATTGTTTAAAGGTATATTTGAGACAATTTGAGATAAATCTTTTTCAATTAATTGAGGTTGAATTTCGTTTTGGAAGGTTTCTTCCCTAACTTCTTCCTTAGTTTCTTCTTCCTCGTTTTCGTTTTCAAGGGCTCTGAATAATTCTTGTGTCGGGATTTCGACTAATTGCGAGGTTTGAGGTTCGATTTTTTGATTAGATACAATATCGACAGGTTCAAGCGCTAAATCGTCTTCAACTTGTTTTGGCGTTTCAACTTCAAAATTATAAGGTTCGATTGAATCGTCTTTGGTGTTTGTTGTCTCGTTACCTAAGCTTTCTTCGCTTTCGATATTGTTTTCGCCACCATCTTCAATATTATCTTCATTATTATTTTCATTCAGCATCTCAACCATAGGCAACCCTGTCATCGCATCAACCTCAATCGGAGCTTGAGAGGGTTCATTTTGAGAGTTTTGAAAATCGCTTTGGATATTATTTTGTTCGATATAATCTTGCTTTAAATCTTTATCTTCTTCCTCTTTTTCTTCCTTAATCAAAGGAGTGTTGGTTAAAATGCTTTGTTCTATTGCCGCTTTTGAAATATCATTGTTAGAAAAAATTTCATCTAAATTTTGCTTTTTTTCCATATCGTTTAATGAATTTGTAAGCGGATTTGAGCTATTTGAAAATTGAACTTGCGATTCCTTTGGGTTATAAGCGGCCGCGTCGACACTATTTTGCGAATTGTTATTTATGATATTAAAATCAATCTCGTCGATTTGGCTTTGAGCAATTTGAACAAGATTTTCAAAATCGTCTTTTGCGTTGTTGTTTTGAAATTTAATTTCATTGAACCCTTGTATATCATTCGGAAATTCAAAAGTTTCTTGAGATAATTTTTTTTCTGTTTCAAATTTTATTGGCTGCGTCGGTGCTTGGGTTGGCGCTTGTGTTGGTGCTTGAGTCGGCACCGGAGTTGGTGCCGGAGTTGGCGCTTGGGTGGGTTCTATTTGCGCATCTCTTGAAGGCAGTTCATTTGAAAAAGTTCTTATAAAATTGCCTTCGTTTTCGCTGTTTGAATTTTTTTCGTTATGAAATTTTTTAATGTCGTTTTCAAGCCCTTGGCGCTTCAATTCTTCCAGGATAAATTCTTGTTCTTCTTTATCAAAATCAAAACCGGCGCTAAAACCGGTGTCATCTTGCGGTTTTGAGGAGCTAAATTCTATTGTCGGGATTTCATTTTGTTTTGTTTCGTTATTATTAACTTCTCTAACTTCATTAATTTCATTCACTTCGGATAAAGAATATTCGTTTGCAAAAAGCTGTGTATCAGTTTTCGTTTGGGTATCAGTTTGGGGCTCTATATCCATTAGAGCAATTTCGCTATTTTTAAATGTGTTTTTGGGTTGGTTTTTGATGGGTTTAACATTTAAAAGATGCTGATTTTCGTTTTGGATAGTATTTTGAGCTATATTTTGGGTAACATTTTGGGCTTGGTCGTTTTGGCTATTTATGGTATTTTGCTTCGCTTCATTTGGGATATTAATTTGGTTTAAATTTGAATTGGACGTTAAAATATCAATTTCATCGATTGATTTAAGTTGTTTTTCATTTTCAATCGGGTGCGCCAGTTTTTTGATTTTTGATCTAAATTCGCTTGTCGCATCAAAAAACTGCGCAAAATATACATCCATTTCTCTTGTGATAACGGATTTATCTTGTGATTCCAAACAAAATTCGCAGCCGTTTGATTTTATTGTAATGTTATAAAACAAAATTCTATCCCTAATTTATGTAACTATGAATGTTTTTTGAGTATTTCTTCGCGCCATTTTTCAAGCTGTTGTTCAACAAATTCGGCATCGTCCGAGGAAAATTCTATCTCTAATTCACCTTTTTTCATTTTAAAAACGTATTGAGGCATGATAAACTCCTAATATTCTTCCAACATTATAATCAAAATCTATCGAATATTCTTCTTTTTTTAAGTTATGTAAAAATATTTTTTTTGATTGATTTTTCAAAAAAAGTTGTTAAATTACTATTGTAAAATAAATTTTTTACTTTATATGTATGACTAAATAATAAAAAATTTTCCCTATAATATTTCTGGGGAGAAAAAGGGGTTATTTTGTATAATTCAATTTATCCGATAAATATCAATTTTGCCAAAAAGAATCACTTTCAAAAAAACAAAGAGACTGATTCAAATAACGCCGAACAAAAACAAAGCACAAGTGTCGGCTATCAAAGTGCGCAAAATCAAACTTTCCCCAATGGTACAAAAGTCGCAATCGATTATACAAAAGGTCATATAAATATAACCCAGGTTATTTCCGATTTTAAAAGCACCGTTGTTGCAATTAATGCCCCCGATGACATTAGAGAAGAAGTCTATGCCTACTTAGATTTAGTTGAAAAAGAGGCAAAAAAACAAAATCCGTCAAGACAAATTGTTTTATCTAATTTAAAAAATGCTTCTTATATAACCGATGGCTACATCGCAAGCGCGCTTAAAAAGCCAAGTGACGTTGTTTTAAAGTGGATTGAGACTTTGTTTTTGCAAAACATCAATCTAAAAGCAGATTATAATGAAATTAATGAAGATTTCAAACTCGTTTTCCCAAAAGGCGCAAAGACTTCAAGTAACGAGGTTGATATTGAACAAAATAACCAAAATACCCCAAAAAATATAGAAGATAATACTAAAATTGACGAACCAAAACAAAGTGCAATTAGTGCTGCTTCCGTGCAATCAAAGGATTCAACCGTTGAATCAGGTATTATAATTACTCCAAAACCGATTGAAGAAAATAATACAAATAACAATAATATAGTGCAGCAAAGCGACATTGAATTATCAAATGTCGTTAATGAAGATGTAACAGATGAAAGCCTTTCAAACGATGAAATTGCTTATGATGATGTTTCAGATAATGAATATAATGATGTTTCTAAAACTCAGACCCCCTTTTCCCCGCTGTGTGTGGAAGATATTAAAGCAAAAGAATTATTTACAAAGGCAAAAAGTATGCCTTCAAATAATTTAGGAGATACTCAAGCGCTCAATTTATTAAACGATGCGCTTGGTATCATTGCAAACAGCGAAAATTCCAACAAAAATATTAAAGCGGCGCTTCATATCGAAAGAGGAAAAATCTTTGATAACTATGATTATGTCGATTATGCTCTAAGAGACTATTTTGAAGCGACAAAAGCGGATGATTATAACCTAAAAGCACAAGCTTTCTATAAATCGGCACTTTTGTATGATGAATTTTCTCAATTTTATCCCGCCCTTGATAATTACCTCTCAAGCGTCGCTTATAGCGGACAAGCGGAAAATTATGACGCTCAAACAAGGGTATTATTAAAAGTGTCTAATTTATACAGCAAAAAATACGACTATCAAAACGCCCGCGAATATGCCGATTTGGCGCTTGATACGGCGCAAGACACTAATGACGCTAAATTAATTGCAAATACATATTCTCTTGATGCACAAAATTCACTTGAACAGGGAGACAACGAAAGAGCGCTAAACAGCTTTAAAAATGCTCTGAGCAACTTTTTTAAGACCGATGAAAGCTATGAACAAATGGCTTATAACTATGAACAAGCTTCTTTAGTAATGGAAAAATTGGGCAATCGCGCTAAGGCAGCGAAGCTTCAAGCGAAGGCTGAGCTATATTATCAAAAAGCGCAACTTGAGCCGGGGCAGTTGGCAAAAGCAAGTTAATCTTTGAATTTTCAACTTTTTTATCCTGATACATAAGAGAAATTATCTCGTCTTTTTTATATTTTTTAAATTTCTTTTCGATTTTTGGGTTTATTAAATCAAATTTTTCCAAAAGAAAATCGATGTTATTAAAATATTCTTTTGATATAAGTTCTTTTTGATAGGCTAAAAGGCTTGCGCATTTTATACCATAGGCGACAGCAAGCCCGTGGGAGAATTTTTTATATTTTGAAATTGTTTCATAAGCGTGAGCGAATGTGTGACCGAAATTGAGAATTTTTCTTAAATCTTTTTCAAAGCCGTCAATAGAAACTACTGTGGCTTTTAAACTTGCGCAGGCATGAATTATAAAATCGAGTGATTTTTTAACGTCATCTTTTTGGTTAATATTAAGATAATTTAATAAATCAAAATTATTTTTATTTAAGCAGGATTTTTCAATTAGAGCGTATTTTATAATTTCCCCTAATCCGCACAGATACTGCTTTTCATCTAATGTATTTAAAAATTGCGGATCAATTAGGATTTTTTTTGCAAAATAAAACGAACCTATTAGGTTTTTTCCGTATTTTGTATTAAACCCCGTTTTTCCTCCGATACTTGAATCGCACATTGCAAGAAGTGTCGTTGGGACTTGGATTAATTCCACTCCTCTTAAGATACCGGAAGCGCAATACCCTGCCATATCCCCCACGACTCCGCCGCCAAGAGCGACAATAGCGTCTTTTCTTTCGATTTTTGCTTTTAACAATTCATTTAAGATATATTCAAAAGTCTTTATATTTTTATATTTTTCGCCGTCTTTAATTATGATTACTCTTGATTTATTGAATTTATAGATGATTTCGGGGTATAATTTTGCAATTGTTTCGTTTGTGATTAAAAAATAATTCTTATTTTCAAAATAATATTCAAGATTTAACCTGAGGTCATTTTCAATTATTATTTCGCTTTTGATATTTTCATCTTTTGAAATTAATATTTTTTCCATAACTTTCCCCGAAGCGTTTATTTTAATTTTTCAATTATTTCTTTTGTAATATTTTCAATCGGCTTGTTGTTTGTATCTATTATAAAATCCGCCATTTCATAGTATTTTTTTCGATTTAAAATGATTTTTTCAATCTCTTTTTCTTTATTCTCAACATTTAAAAGAGGCCTTGAAGAATCGTTTTTTATTCTTTTTAAAATTTCGTTTTTATCGGCATAAAGATAAAACGTTGTAATATCGGATTCAAAAAGGACTGTTCTATTTTTTTCATCTAAGATAATTCCGCCTCCGGTTGACAAGATGAAGCTATCTTTTTTTGAAATATTTAATAAAATTTCCGATTCTTTTTTTCTAAAATCTTTTTCGCCAAACTTTTTAAAGTAGTCTTTGATTTTTATATTTTCTTTTCTTTCAAAAATGTCGTCGCAATCCAGCGCTTCTATATTTAAAATATCGGCTAATTTTTTTGATATTGTGGTTTTACCCGATGCCATCATCCCAATTAGCGCAATTTTTCGTTTGGATAACATTATATTTCATCCAATCTTTTTAAATAATTTTTATAGGCTTCATCAATATCTCTTTTTGTGTCGTGCGTAAATTTATCCAAAAATTCATCTAAGATAGTGATTGCGCTCATATTTCTTGCAACAACAGCGCATGCGTCAACTGCGCAAGCGTCCGCTCTTTCAAAATGGGCTTTTTGAGGGTTATGTGATTTCATTTCAACCGAATCAAGCGCTTTTTTGATTGTCGGGATGGGTTTCATTGCAACGGTTAAAATAATATCTTCTCCGTTTGTCATTCCGCCTTCAATTCCGCCTGAGGAGTTGGTTTTTCTATGATATTTTGTATCATAATATATTTCATCGTGCGCAAATGACCCTTTTTTTGTGGCATAGTCTTTTCCAAGCCCGATTTCAACTGATTTTACGGCGGGAATTGACATTAAAGCCCCTGCCAGTTTTCCATCCAATCTTCTATCGAAATGGACAAAGCTTCCAAGGCCAACAGGTACATTTTTTATGATGACTCTAATAATTCCTCCTATGGAATCGCCTTCTTTTTGACAAGCCTCGATATATGAATCAAATTCGTCTTTATTTTCGCAAGGGCCGATTTGAATAATTTCGCTTGAAAAACTAATGTCATAATACTTTAAGATATTTTGGCAAATTGCACCCACTGCCACTCTTGTTGCGGTTTCTCTGGCGCTTGACCTTTCAAGACAATATCTTATATCGTCAAAATCATATTTCATCACACCCGAAAAATCAGCATGTGCAGGGCGAAAGCGGGTGATTTTTTTTGAATCGATTTCTTGTTTTATTTTTTCAGCTTCGTCGGGGGCAAATTTTTCAAAAGGGATTTTTTCAACACTCATCGGATAAACCCAATTTTTACAATCCCTGTTTTCTATTTCAATTGCAATCGGGCCGGCTGTTGTTATACCGTGCCTTACTCCTGATAAAATCTTGATTTTATCTTTTTCAATTTTCATTCTCCCGCCACGGCCTGTGCCTTGTTGGCGGGAAGAAAGTTCATTATTTATAAAATCAAAATCAAGTTCAAAGCCATATGGGATACCCTCAATTATTGCGCTTAAGCAGGGCCCGTGGGATTCTCCGGCTGTAAGGAATCTGATAGCCATAATCTACACCATCACCCAGGGTTTTTCTTCTTTTGCAATTATCACTTCGACTTTTGTCTTGGCAATAAGCCCTTGTATTAAAGGTAGTACAGGCAATTCCGATTCAAAGTGCCCAATATCAACAACTGCAAAATTTTCCACTTCAAGCGCCTTATGGAATTTTATGTCGCCCGTTATATAAATATCAACGTCATAATTTCTTAATTTATCTATAAAAGAGCCTCCGCCTCCGGCGCAAACGGCGATATTTTTAACTATTTCGATGTTGTTTGGGTTGATTAATTTAACATGTTCAAGATTCATTGCCTGTTTGATGTTTGTAATTAACTGTTCAAGCGCCAGTTCGTCTTTAAGATGGGCAATTTTTATATAATCTTCGACCGTTACAAGGTTTTGAAGCCCCAAAACCCCGCAAAGAGCGTCCGTAGTTGAACCATAGGTTTTATCAAGGTTTGTATGGGCGCAATAGATGCAAATATTATTTTTAATTGCATCCGCTATAAGCCCGTTGTAGATTTTTTTAATCGGGTTAAAAATAAGAGGATGATGCGTTATAATTAAATCGCAATCGTTTGTTATTGCTTGCTCCAGCGTATCTCGAGTGAGTGATAGTGCTACTAACACCTTATTTACATAATCATGACCCAAGTTAATCTGCCAGCCGGAGTTATCCCAGGGTTCAGCCAAATCAAGAGAAGCGTATTTTTCAATTTTTGAAATAATTTCATCGGTTTTAATCACAAACAACCTCCAAAATCTTTTTTGCAATATTTTCTTTTGTATCTAAATCTATATCTATTATATTATCACTTTTATCAATAATTGTAACCTTATTTTTATCCGTATTGAGTGCAGTTTTAATTTCGTTTGCAACAATATAATCAAGGTTTTTGTTTTTTAGTTTCTTTTTAGCGCAATTTATTATGTCATCATCCGCCAAGCAAAAGCCGATTATTTTTTGGTATTCTTTTTTTTCTTTAGCAACAGTTGATACAATATCGGGGTTTTTAATTAATTTTAAAATAAACTCATCTTTTATATGTTCTTTTGATATTTTTGTTTCATTTATGTTTTCGCTTCTAAAATCAGCAACCGCTGCAGCCATTATGAGATAATCAAAACCCCGCTCCTCTTTATTATCATTTTGAATTTCTCTTAATTTTTCAAGCATTTCAAGGGCGCTATCGACTTTTATTGTTTTATAGGGCATATCTATTTCAACTGTTGTAATTGCCGTAACGTCATAACCCGAATAATATGCCCAATTTGCTATAGCTATACCCATTTTGCCCGAGGATAGGTTTGTTATATATCTTACATTATCGATTTTTTCTTTTGTTGCACCTATTGTTACAACGATTTTTTTAGAATTATTTTCTTTGTTTTGATAAAGAAGCCTTAATGTCTTATGATAAATTGTCTCGATTTTTGCTAATCTTCCGACACCGTCTTTGCCGCAGGCTAAAAAACCTGTTTCCGGGTAGATAATAGTGCAGTCAAGATTTTTTAGTGTATCAAGATTTTGTTGAATAATGGGGTTATTCCACATGCCTTCGTTCATTGCGGGAGCTAACAGCACGGGCTTTTTATATCCAAAATATGCACAAAAAACACTTGTTAAAAGGTTATCGCAAATGCCTTGAGCGATTTTTGAAATGGTGTTTGCGCTTATTGGAGCAATGACAAAAACATCCGCCCAAGTGGCCAGCGTTATGTGTTCTATATCATCTCTTGAAGCAAATTGTTCGAAATAAACCTTATTTTGGCTCAGCGCTTCAAGGGTTAAGGGTGAAACGAAATTAAGCGCATTCGGGCTTAAGATTACTTTTACATTAAAGCCCGATTTTTTGTACATTCTTATTAATTCATATATCTTATAGGCGCTTATTGATGAAGTTATGGCAATTAGGATATTTTTCACTATTTTGTTTCCCTGTTAAATATTTCAAGAAGCTTATTTACCGCATTTTCTACAATATCATTTTCTATTACATATTGAAATTTATCGATATTTTTAAGTTCTTCTTTGGCGCTTTGAAGCCTTTTTTGGATTTTTGTTTCGTCTTCCGTGTGTCTTCCTCTCAATCTTTTTTCAAGCTCATCAAATGTCGGAGGCTTGATGAAGATTGAAACGGCATCGGGACATTTTTTCATGACTTGAAGTGCGCCTTGAAGCTCGATTTCAAGAAGAACGCTCTTTCCTTTTTTTAGATTTTCCTCGACAAAATTTTTGTTTGTTCCGTAGTAATTATCACTATAGAGCGCGTATTCAAGGAATTCATCATTTTCAATCATCTTTTTAAATTCGTCTTTGGAAGCGAAAAAATAGTGCACACCTTGTTTTTCGCCTTCGCGGGGAGCTCTTGTTGTGGATGAGATTGAATAGATTATGTTTTCGCCCGCGACTTTAAAAAAATCCGCGAGTATTGTTCCTTTGCCCACGCCCGAGGGCCCTGTAAAAATTATTAATTTGGGTTTACGGTTTTTCATTTTCGTTATCTTCATTAGCGGTTAATCCATTATATAATAAATTTTATTTTTTGCTAGATATAATTTGATTTTTTATTTTAAAAACCCTTTTAATTTGAGGGTTTTATTTTATTAAAAAATTAATTGTAAAGTTTTGTTAAATGTATATAACTTTTATGTCAATTAAATTCAAGAAATTTTTTTTATTAAAATATCAATATGAATGGCCATCACATATTATTATTTGCAAGGATATAAAAAGGTTCAAGGAGAGAAAATGATTAAAACCGTTGATGATGTACGGGCTATGCTAAAAAAATATGCACATTGCGATATGGCAAAGGCTATGGGTCAAAATAGAAACAGAAAAGAAATTAAAGAAGAAAAAGTCCATCCGTCCATAAAGCAAGCAAGGGAATCATTAAAAAGCACTTATTATGATGCCAGTATATTTACGGATGCAAGCGTTGAATAAGTTCAATAAAATATAAGAGTTTGCAAGGATAGAAGAAAGTTTTAGGGAGAAAACGCATGATTAGAATTAATGAAACGTATACACAAGGAACAAGTGAAGCACAAACTTATAAACCAAATTCAACCGAGCAAGAAGAAGAAAGAAGCTACGGGGATATTTTTGGCGAAATCGAAGATGATGTTAAAGAAATCGGACAAAAGGCGGTTGATGATGTAACAGAAATTGCGCAAACATTGGCTAATGAGGTCGAAGAATATGGCAGGGAATTGGCTGGCAGTGCTGAAGATGTAGCTCAAAAAGCGAGAGATTTAGCAGAAAGCACCACGGATTTGGCCAAAAAAGCCGCACCTGCCCTTGCTTTTGTTTGTCCGCTTTTTGGGGCTGCTGTTTTAGGCGTTAATTTAATAAAGAAGGCCGATCAAGCACTTAAAGATAAATTTGGCGAATTGGAAATTAATCCTTTGACTATAGGTGTGGGTTATGGCTCAAAAATAGACATAAAACAATTATTAGATTAATTATATTTTATCACTGAAAAAAGCCCCGATTGCTAAATGCAATTTGGGGCTTTTTGATTTTATTTACTTGCTTATTTACTTATTTTTAGTTTTCAAGCTTCTTAAACTTCCACATATTCTTTTAATCTTTTTGAGCGGTTCGGGTGGCGAAGTTTGCGAAGTGCTTTTGCTTCAATTTGGCGGATTCTTTCTCTTGTGACGCCAAAGAGTTGTCCGACTTCTTCCAATGTTCTTTGTCTGCCGTCGTCCATGCCGAAGCGAAGCCTTAAAACATCTCTTTCTCTGGGGGATAATGAACCCAATACTTCCGCCAAGTCTTCTCTTAAAAGCTCATGGGCAACGGTTTTTACGGGAGCATCAGCGTCTTTATCTTCAATAAAATCGCCAAGGCGAGAATCTTCTTCTTTTCCTATCGGAGTTTCAAGTGATAATGGTTCTTGGGCGACTTTAATTATTTCTCTTAATTTATTAATTGATATACCCATTTCAGCCGACAGCTCTTCCTCTGAGGGTTTTCTTGCAAGCTCTTGAGCTAATTTTCTTGTAACTTTTTTGAGTTTATTAATGGTTTCAACCATATGAACCGGGATTCTGATGGTTCTTGCCTGGTCGGCGATTGCTCTTGTGATTGCCTGGCGAATCCACCAAGTTGCATAAGTTGAAAATTTATATCCTCTTTCATGGTCAAATTTTTCTGCGGCTCTGATTAACCCCAGGTTTCCTTCTTGGATTAAATCCAAAAAGAGCATACCGCGACCGACGTATTTTTTAGCAATAGATACAACAAGCCTTAAGTTTGCTTGGACAAGTTTTCTTTTTGCGACGGCGCCTGAATTTCCGCCTGCGACAATTTTTCTTGCCAAATCAATTTCTTCGTCTGCCGTTAAAAGTTTGATTCTTCCAATCTCTCTTAAGTACATTCTTACCGGATCGTCAACTGAAATGCCTTTTGGAATTGCTATATCGCCATCAGCCGATTCGTCATCGTCGTCTGAATTATCGAAAAAAGAAGGCACGCTCGATGTTTCAATTGTGCTAACGCCTTGAGTTCTCATAATGTTTGAGATATTGTCGGTTTCAAGACCGGTGGATTCAAAATACTCGTCGTCTTCAATCATTTCCGATTTATCTAAAACGCTAATTGTTGAACTTTCAGGATTTCTTTTTCTGCTCATTAATATTCTCCAATCTTTGTCGTTGAGTTCAAATCTTTTAAAATTTGAGTTGATATTTGTTGTTTTTGCTCATCTGTAATTGTGTTGTCTTTTAACATTTTTTTCAGTTTGTCTTTTTTTTCTTGTTCATTTATTTTATTGAGTCGGAATATCGTTTCGTCTATCGCCATTTTATAGTCATCAAAACTTAAGTTGTTAAATTCGCGCGAAGAAAAAATATTATCCGAAATTTTTTTTTGTGCTTCTACTTCATTATAAAACTCGAGAAAAAGTTTTTTTGCTAATTCGTCAACATTATTTACTTTTGCTAAATTTTTGTCAATTTCTTCTATAATCTTTGCATTTGTTTCGTCTTGACAGTTGTAGCATTTTATTTTTTCTTTAAAATAATCTTTTTTATTTTCGTCATTTATTGAAAAAGCAAGCTTAATTAAATTTTCTTCCATCATTTCATGCTTGTTTGGATTTTCTTTTTGTGCCGTTATGGTAAGCTTCAAAAAATCCTCATCTTCCGTTTTAAGAGCGTCATAGATGTCTTGTTGTTTGTTTAGAATTTGGGTTTTTAAGATATTTTGCGACACATCCAATTTAAAAGATGCGACTTTAATATAATCGTCCAAAATCACGGGATTTTTAATTTGACACAAAATATCGGCAATTTGGATGACAAATTTGCTTTTTTCTTGCGCAGTGATATTTTTTGTTATTTCGCTATAGATATTATTCAATTGATAATCAAGCAATAATGGTGCTTTTGCAACTTTTTCAAGATATAAGTCTGCTCCGAATTCTCTTATAAATTCGTCGGGGTCTTTTCCTTCAATTTCTTGCACCACGCGAATTTCGCAAACGTTATCATCATTGTTTGAAAAATTGGAATCATACTGTTTAATATCGCCCAATGCTCCAAAAATATTTTTTATAATTTGTGCTCCGTGCTCAATTGCTTTTTTGCCTGCGCTATCCGTATCAAAAGCAAGATAGATTCTTCTTGAGGGGCTATAGCGGCAAATTTGCTTTATATGCTGCGGAGTTAATGCTGTTCCGCAAGTGGCGACGGTGTTTTTGACTCCCCCTAATTGTGCCGATATAACATCAAAATATCCTTCCATAAATATCACGCTGTCATGCTCAATTATTGCGTCTTTTGCATAATTGAGCCCAAATAAAACCGCGCTTTTATTATATATTATGCTCTCGGGTGAGTTAATATATTTTGGCATCTGCCCTTCTAAAATTGCACGAGCTCCAAAGGCGATGGTGTTTGAATTTATGTCTTTAATCGGAATTGTGATTCGATTTTTAAATCTGTCAAAGTAATTTCCGTCTTTTTCATAGATTAAACCCGATTTCATAAGTTCGTCAATTGTGAAACCGAGGTTTGTTAAATAGTTTTTTAATTCAAAACTTCCCTTAGGAGCAAGCCCCAAAGAAAAGCTTGAGATTGCGTTTTTGTCTATTCCTCTTTTTTGAAGGTATTCAAGCGCCTTTGAATTTTGTTCGAGGTTTTGTTTGAAATAATTCTGCGCCGTAGCCATGGCATCATACAGGCGTTCTTTTTCCTGTTTGCTGTATAGTGCGTTTTTTGATGAATTCTTCGGAAGCTCTATTCCTAATTGGATAGCTTGTTCTTCGATGACTTCCGTAAATGTTTGATTGTTTATTTTCATCAAAAACGTTAAAACATCGCCCCCAACGCCGCAGCCGAAGCATTTAAAAATTTGTTTATCCGGCGTCACGACAAAAGAAGGGGTCTTTTCGTGATGAAAAGGACAGAGCCCTTGAAAATTTCTTCCGGTTTTTTTTAAGACAACATATCTCGATACAACTTCCACTATATCTAAGCTGTCTTTTATTTTTTCGATTGCTTGTTGATAAGTAACTTCCGACATCGTATCTAAAATAAACTCGTATGTTCTGTTATGTTTTAACACCAAAAAAACAACTTTTAAAGACTATTTTTTGTTTTAGTTTAAAAAAGTTTACAAGATGTGTTCTTTGTGTTTAAATTTTTGTATTGGAAAAGCTTTATGGATAAGATTTTGTCGAAAAGTACAATTTCATATTTTAACGATTGTTTGGCTAAAAATAAAAATAACTATGCAAATCTTTTTAAGACCTTAAAAAAGAAATATAAAAAGCTTGATTTGGCGCTGATTTATAACTACATTCTTCAAACAAGCGACGACAATAAGCTATTAAACCAAACAATAAGAGAAATTAATGTTTCAAAATACATCGACAATTTTTCCGCCCTGCTTGATTTTATCGTTGTTTCAAATGACGTTAATTTAAGAGTTTTGGCAATTAAAACCGTAGCGCTTTATAAAAACACAAAGGCTCTGCCCATATTATTAGACTGCCTCAACAACAAAAATTCTAACTATAAGTTGAGATTGGCAAGTGCTGAAGCATTGGGTAAAATAGGCGATAAAAAAGCTTTTGAGGCGCTTGGGTATGTTGCAAAAGATGAACAAGAAAAATCAGCCTACGTTAAAGAATCTGCCGTAATGGCGCTTGGAATGCTCGGGGATAATCGCGCGATAGATGTATTTAATTCCATAATGCAATCTAAAAATATGTTTTTAGATAAATTTTTATATTTAAAAGAAAGAATAATTGAGTCGTTAGCTAAATTTGATGTTTCAAAAGAAAAAAAAGCTTATGAAATATTAAAAAATTCTCTAACCGACGATAACATAAAAATCAGAATAAGCGCGATAGAAGCTTTGATGAATAGCGAAATCGACGAAGCCTGGGATTTAATTTATGAAAGATTAAAAAATGATGTTGATATTGAGGTTCAAAAAAACGCTCTTGTGGCTTTGTATAATATTTCAGACAGAAATATATTGGATGAAGTGGCAAATGCGACCGGGGGCGAATTTAACAATGAACTAAAAAATTACGCTCTTAGATTAATCAAGGAATATGAAGATGATTAATATTAAAAAAGATGATTCGGCAATTATTCTTCTATCGGGCGGTCTTGACAGTCTTGTTGCGCTTGATATAATTTCAAAAAAAATTGACAACAAAAATATCTTGGCTCTTTTTTTTAATTACGGGCAAAAAGCATATTTTGATGAGTTTGATGCGGTTAAAAAAATTTCAGAGAAATATGATATAAAATATGAAAAAATTGATTTACCGTATTTAAAAAATATTACAAATAATGCTCTAACAAATCCTGATAATAATGATTTTGATAATCTTGAATCAATTTGGGTTCCGAATCGAAACGGGTTATTTTTAAATATTGCGGCAAGCTATTGCGATTCAAAAAAAATCGACTATATTATAATCGGGATAAACGAAGAAGAAGGGCGAGAATTTAGTGATAATACAAAAGAATATATAAAAAGCGCAAATGAATTTTTAAAATATTGCGTTTCATATCCCACAAAAGTCATAGCACCATGTCAAAATATGGATAAGCTTGAGATGGTAAATTATATGATTGAAAATGAAATCCCATTTAATCTTATTAAAAGCTGTTATGAATCTAAAGAAAATACAGGAAAAAAACACTGCATGAATTGTAAATCTTGTAAATTATTATATAATGCAATAATAAAGAGTAAAAACCCAAAACTTGTTAAGGAATTAATTTAAAAAAAATATGAAAACGCACTTTATTGAAAAAGAAATAAAATACATAGGTTCCCAGCTTGCTCCTCATTGGATTTACAAAAATTTTAATATCCAAGGCGATGCTATTGTTTCATTCATTGGCGAAGTGGATGTCAAACTTGATGAAATGGTTGATATTGAAGATGTTATAAATAATGAACCAATATATTCCAAAAAAATGGTTAATTTTATAATCGAGATGTTTGATTGTAAATTAGAACAGATGGTTTTAGTTCAAAGACTTTTTATGAGTATAATTAAAGAAGTGCTTGAAAAAAGAGGAATTAAAACAACAAGAAGGGGTGACGATTTATTTTATCAAAACAGAAAATTATCCGTTTCAATTGCAACAAAATCAATAACATCTTGCCTTATACATAGTGCATTAAATATAATAAAAGAAGGAGCGCCGATAAAAGCATCGGATTTAACTGAAATGGGAATTAAGGATATTGAAGATTTTGCCAAAGAAATTATGGAAGAATTTCGAGTTGAAATTGAAGGTATAAAAATGGCAACATATAAAGTAAGAGGGCTTTATTAGATTAATGGACTACAATCAATCCGGATATTTTGCATATAAAAAGAAAAAGATTCAATCTGAAATGAGAGAAGTGAGCGTCAAGCGCCCTATATCAAAGTTGAACTTCCTTTTTCAATTGTTTTTGGCAACATTTCTTATTATGTTTGTTGTAATTGTTGTCACGATTATGAAATATTCTTCCAAAATGGATATTGAATATGCGCAAGGCGAAATCCAGCAAGCTCAAACGACAATCGGGCCTTTGACTCATCTTGATAATGATGAATTATTGCCCCAGCAAAGAAAAATTGACAAAAGATTGAGATTGATTCAACAGGAGGAAAACGCTCCGAGCGAAGCAAAAATTGTCGATAAAAACACAAACTATCCTAAAGTCATTGAAGAAAGTGTGATGGAAGAAACAATCAAACAAGAAAAAATCGAAAAAATTCAAAAACAAAATGAAATTCAAGTTCAAACGCAGCAAAAACGTGCCGAAGAAAATGACAAAAAACAAGGACTTTTTGTTGATTTGAAGCCGAAGAAAAATGATATTGATATTGCAAATGACCAAAATGTGACAATTTTATCAAAAGTTTTAGTCGGAAGATTTACGACTTTTGAAGAAGCTGTATCGGCTCAAAATCAAATAAAATCAACTAATCCCGAGCTATCTCCGTTTGTAAGAAAAGTCGGAAGTGTCTATAGTGTTCAGATGGGTTCTTATCAAGACTTTAACGTTGCTCAAAATCAAGCAAGAATGCTTAAAACTAAAGGCTTTGACGTTTGGATTTATCAGCAATAGTTTTATGATTATTTTTTAAATTGTTATTGCTGTTTTGTGCTATTTTCTATTTATTATTTTCTGTTCACAAGGGTTTCGGGGTAATTTTGTTCAATAAAGCTTGTGTTAAAGTTGCCTGTGATGAAGTTTTCATTTTTTAAGATTTTTTTATGAAAACCGATTGTCGTTTTAATTCCCGTAATTACATAATCATTGAGCGCTCTTAACATTGTTCTTCGGGCAGTTTCTCTGTCTTTTCCCCAGCAGATTACTTTTCCGACCAATGAATCGTAATAGGGAGGGATTTTATACCCCGGGTATGCGTGAGAATCGACGCGTGTTCCAAAGCCTCCGGGGGCGATATAGCCTTCGATTTGTCCGGGACACGGTAAAAAGCATTTTTCATAGTCTTCGGCGTTAATTCTGCATTCTATGGCATGGCCTGATAATTTAACGTCTTCTTGTTTATAAGATAATTTTTCGCCTTGTGCGATTCTTATTTGTTCTTTTACAATATCGATGTTTGTAACCATCTCGGTTACGCAATGTTCGACTTGAACACGGGTGTTCATTTCCATAAAATAGAATTTTTTATCCTTGGGATTGCTTTCATCGAGCAAAAATTCGAGTGTTCCCGTGCCTTCGTAATTTATTGCGCGAGCGGCATTGATTGCGGCTTCGCCCATCTTTTTTCTGATTTCCGGGGTAATTGCGCTTGACGGCGCTTCTTCAAGGAGTTTTTGATTTCTTCTTTGAATCGAGCAATCTCTTTCGCCAAGATGAATCACATTGCCATAGCTGTCAGCTAAGATTTGAACTTCTATGTGGCGGGGGTTTTCGATGAATTTTTCAACATAAACATCACCGTTTGCAAAAGCGTTTTGAGCTTCGCTTTTACATAAATTAAAAGCATCTTCAAGCTGTGAATCGTCTCGAACGATTCTCATACCTTTTCCGCCGCCGCCTGCGGTTGCTTTAATAATTATCGGATAGCCGACTTTTTTTGCAAATTTTCTTATGGTTTCAGTGTCATTCACTATTCCTAAGCCAGGAGTTATGGGGACGCCGGAGGCTTCCATAGTTGCTCTTGCGTTTGCTTTATCCCCCATTTTAAGCATTGCGGTAGAACTTGGGCCGATAAATTTAATATGATGTTCTTCGCAAATATCGACGAAATCGGCTCTTTCGGATAAGAATCCGTATCCGGGGTGAATAGCGTCCGCTCCTGTAGTAAGAGCCACAGAAATGAGCGCCGGGATATGAAGATAGCTTTTTGAACTTTGTGCAGGCCCGATGCAATAAGCTTCGTCGGCTAATGAAACATGCAAACTTTCGCTATCCGCTTGAGAATAAACCGCAACGGTTGAAATACCCAACTCGCGGCATGCTCTTATGATTCTGATTGCTATTTCGCCTCTGTTTGCGATTAATACTTTTTTAAACATAGTGATTTCCTAAAAAACATCTGTTATTTACCGGCTAAAATTCCCCATAGCCTATAATGAGGCAGCTTTAGCCAATTTATATAAAACAACTTAATCTTTAAATATTATTCAACATACATTAATACTTGGCCGTATTCAACGCTTTGACCGTCTTCTACGCAAATTTGAGTGATTTTGCCCGAGACTTCGGTTTCAATTTCATTCATTAATTTCATTGCTTCAACGATGCAAACAACTTGTCCGGCACTTACCGTATCTCCGACTTTAACAAAAGGTTTAGCGCCCGGAGCGGGAGCGGCATAAAATGCGCCCACCATCGGAGAAGTAATCGCCGTACCTTTTGGCTGGGGTTTATCTTCTTTTATTTGGTTATTTGCTTGAATTTGGATAGGTTGAATATTCGGCGCTTGAGCTATGGGCATTTGCTGCGGCATAACGCTATAGCCTTCTTTTCTTACCGTGATTGCTTCTTTGTCGTCTTCAAGGATAATTTCGGTTAAGTTATTATCATTTATAACGCGAGCAATTTTTTCAATGTATTCAATTTCAAATTTCATTACAGTATTTCCTTATACTCTGTCAAGATATTCGTTGGTTCTTGTGTTAATTCTTAATACATCGCCCACTTGAATGAAAAACGGAACGTTGACTACTGCTCCGCCATCTAATGTTGCGGGTTTAGAGCCGCCTTGAGCAGTGTTTCCTTTTTCGGCGGGAGGTGTATCCACTACAGCCAATTCAACGAAGTTTGGTAAATCTATACCGATGATTTTAGAATCATGCATTAAAATTTGTACCGTCATATTTTCTTTTAAATATTTAATACCATCCCCCACTCTATCGGCAGGCACAGGCAACTGTTCATAAGATTCTAAATCCATCATAACAAGGTCATTGCCTTCTTTATAAAGATATTGCATTTCGCGTCTGTCAAGCATTGCTTTACCGACTTTTTCGCCCGCGCGGAAGGTTTTTTCAACGACTTGACCCGTTTCAACGTTTTTTAATTTTGTTCGAACAAAAGCCGCACCTTTACCGGGTTTTACGTGCAAAAACTCGATAACTGACCAAAGGGAATTGTCTATATCAAGCGTCAAACCTGTTTTTAAATCGTTTACTGAAATCATATTTTTTTCCTGTTTATCTAATCTTCAAAGTTAATTTTATCATAAACTTGATTTTTTACATAAAAATTTTGGTCATTTTTTATAAGTTCTATTAATTCATTTGGAACATTATCAATATTCATAAGGATTTTGGCGGATTTTTCCCTGATTGTATAATCTTGAAATTTTATTGTTTTTTTAAAAATTTCTAATGCTTGAGAGCTATTTTTGTTGTTTATGCAATAGGATAAACTCTCTAAAAACCAATAGAGCGAAAAAAGTTTTTTGTTTTTAGCATGGCTTTTTTTATTTTTTGAATTAGAGAAATTTTGATTTGTTTCATTTTGTTGTATTTGATTAATTAAATCATTTGTTCTTTGAATTATTTCCTGCGTCAATTCTTCCTTAAGCTTTTTTGATTTTGAAATAATTGAACATATCGCTCTTGATACGTTAGGGTTTATGTCAATTATCGCATCTAAAAATTTATTTTTTATAAAGTCATTAAAATATTTTTCATCATATATTTCTTCAAGCTTCATTGCGATAGCTTCTCTTATTGGTGTTGGGTTGTTTGTCAAAAGTGAAAAGATGATATTAGCATCATCAAATGATTTTATTTCATCTAAATTTATTATTGAAAAAATCTTTGAAAAATCATCGCTGTTATTTGATTTTATTGTTTCAATTATTTTTTCATAAGAAATGTGTTCGCAAAAAGTTGAACAATTGGTTGAACAATTGGTTGAACAATTGGTTGAGCAATTGGTTGAGCAATAGTCTTTTGTATTAGAATTAATTATTTCATTAGCCATATTAATTATTAAACCATGCTAAATTTGGCGAGTAAAAAAAATTGCCAAAAATTTATAATTATGATTGTGTTTTGATTTTTTAAAATTATAGCTTTTTAAAGTTGACTTTTTGAAATTCAAAATTAAATAAAAGATAATTATTATAAACGGGGGCAGAAATGGACTTAATTAAAAGATTGTTTTGTTTTAATGACGACGATAAATCGGCAATCGGTTTATGCAAGTTTAACGATGAATTTATCGCGACGATGGATGCTAAAGAACAAATTAAAAAACGTGCCAAAAAAGACGCAAATATCACTCAAATGTTAAAAAGAACGATATAATTCCATATTCAGTTTAAACAGGCGATAATTTGATTATAGTCATGTATTAAAAATGAAACAATAATTCCTAATATCATCCCGCAAAAGACTTCTAGGGGAGTATGTCCTAAGAGTTCTTTTAAAGTTGTATAGGGTTTAATTTCTTGGTTTTTGCTCACAAATTCATCAACCAACCTATTCAATGTTGCGGCGGTTTTTCCTGCTGCTCTTCGAACACCCGAAGCATCTTGCATGACAATTAGCGATAACCCCATCGAAACCGCGAAAACCAAAGAATCCACTCCGTCAATCAATGCAACCGAAGTCGATAGCGCAATAACCCCTGCGGTATGAGAACTTGGCATGCCGCCTGTTGTGGTGAAAATTTTAAAATTGATTTTTTTGTGGGTACAAATATATGTAATAACTTTTATTAATTGTGCAATCGAAGCGGCAATCAATCCGCTTGAGAGCGCCTCATAGCCGGTATTAAAAAATTCAACTTCACTCACTTAATTAACCCTTCTATCTAGTAAATGAAAAATTTCATCAAAAATTTCCGATTTAATTCTAATCTCATTTAGTATATCATAACTTTCATTTTTTAAGCTATTAAAAATATTTTTAGCTTCTTCAAGCCCATAGGCACTCACATAAGTCAATTTATCCGCTTCAAGGTCTTTGTGGGCGGTTTTGCCCAGTTCTTTATCGGATAATGTATAATCTATAATATCATCATAAATTTGAAACAAAAGTCCGAAATTAAGCGAAAATTGCTCAAGTTTTTTATATTCATTTTCATTAATTATATTTCGATTGAGAGCAACTTTTGATACTATCTTAACGGAATAATTAAATAGCGACGCTGTTTTATAGTTATGAATGTATTTTAAGTTTTCTATATCAGTTTTTTTATTTTGTGCTTCCATATCGGCAACTTGCCCTGCAATGAGCCCGGTTGCGCCCGCACAAGAATGATAATCGCTTATGATTTCAAGAAGAACTTTTGGGTCTAATTTATCTTTTAATTTATCTATTAAAATTTGAGCACCAAAACAAATCAGCCCGTCACCTGCCAAAAGCGCGATTGCTTCACCAAAGACTTTATGATTAGAGGGCTTTCCTCTTCTTAAATCGTCATTATCCATACAGGGCATATCGTCATGGATTAAACTATAAGCATGCATTATTTCAATTGAACTTGAAAGAGGATATAAAATATCTTCTTCAATTTTAAAGATTTTACCCAACTCAAGACACATTATTGCTCTAATTCTTTTGGCATCTAAAAGAGTCGTATATCTCATTGAATCCCAAATTTTTGAAGAGTAGCTTGAATAAGAAGGATGAGATTTATATTCGTCAAAAAGACTTTGAAGATAGTTTTGAATTATTTTTTTGTATTCTTCCATAATCATTTTAGATTTCATCCTTAATTTTTTGTTTTTGAGTGTTTCTTGAAAGATTTCTTTTTCTTTTTGAGACCTTAAGTGCGGTTTTATTTGAGATTGATTTATTTAGAGATTCTTTTTTGATGCTTTTTTTAGATATTTCTTTTTTATATTCCAATGATTCAATTAAAAAACAAACATAGCTATCATATCTTGATTTATCTATTTTATCTAAATTTTTGCATACTTCGCAAGTTTTATTTTCAATGTTGTCGTGAGTGCAGTTTTTGAATTTACAATTTTTAGCATAAATTTTTATGTCGTCAAATAAATCAACAAGTGCATTGGGCAAAAGAAAATCAAATTTCAATTTCGAAAACCCGGGAGTATCGATTATTGAAAAATCTTCATAATCGACTATTTCGCAATGTCTTGTCGTGTGGGTGCCTTTGAGGGTTTTTTTAGATATTGTTCCTGTTTTTTTATCAGCTTTATTATCATCATCATTAAGAGCGTTAATCAGTGTGCTTTTACCGACACCGGAAGCGCCGATTAGTACAATTGAACAATTTTTTATATATTTTTTAATTTCATCAATATTAATTTTATTTTTAGCACTGATGAAAAAGAGCTTATAGCCCAAGTTTTCATATATTTTTTTAAGAGCTTTTATTTCATTATTTAAGTCATTGCTTAAATCTTCTTTGTTAAAACAGATGCAAGAAGGGATGTTATGGTATTTTAGGTATATTAAATAGCGATTCAATTGGATTAAATCGAGCTTTGGTTCGTTAAAAGAACATACAACAAGCGCTAAATCTATATTTGAGGCTTTGGGGCGAATGAGAAAATTTTTTCTTTTTAAAAGCTTTGTAATAAAGCAATTCTTGTCAATTTCAACGAAGTCCCCCACGACAATGTCAATTTTTTGCTTTTTTAAGACGTCTCTTAGTTTGCATGTTAAGGTATCATGTTCACAATTCTTAACATAATAAAAATCAGAATGTATTTTATACACTTGCCAAACCATAGTTTTATAATAGATAAAAAATCATTCTTTAGCAAATATAATCGCAATTTAAAATAAATTTGTTTGAAATTATGACAGTGGTTAATAGCCGAATGGTTAATTTTTGTCACATTTTGATTTTTAAAATTATTTTATAATATAATTAGATTAAAATTTATTTGGTGAGGATTAATTTAAATGACTTTAACCGATTGGTTTAATAAACGCAAAATTCAACAAATTGCCGCTAGGGATAACGATATTCAAATAGATGATTCAGTTAGTAAATTATGGACTTTATGCTATAACTGCTCTTCGCAGCTACCTAAAAAAGACCTTGAAAACAATAACATGGTTTGTCCAAATTGTGACTATCATTTTAGAATCGGCGCATGGCAGAGAATCAAGCTTATAGCGGATGAAGGTACGTTTGAACAGATGTTTGACAACATCAAACCCACTGACCCTTTGGGTTTTGTTGATACTCAAAGCTATAAAATCCGCCAAGAACAGGCAAAAGAAAAATCCGGGCTTGATGAAGCGGTAATCGTTGGGGCATGTAACATCAACGGTCAAAAAACGGCAATTGCCGTAATGGATTTTGAATATATGGGAGGTTCGATGGGTTCCGTTGTGGGTGAAAAAATCACAAGAATCCTTGAATATGCGCTTCAAAACAGACTTCCTTCCGTTGTGTTCACCGCTTCAGGGGGTGCAAGGATGCAAGAGAGTGCTCTAAGCCTTATGCAGATGGCAAAAACAAGCTGTATTGTTGCAAAATTAAATGAAGCAAAATTATTATATATAACCGTTCTTTGTGAACCCACCTTTGGCGGGGTTACCGCGTCATTTGGAACAATCGGGGATATAATAATCGCTGAAAAAGGGGCCAGAATCGGTTTTGCGGGAAGAAGGGTGATAGAGCAGACAATAAGACAAAAGTTGCCTGCTGATTTTCAGACGGCAGAATATTTGCTCAAATTCGGCCAAATTGATTTCATTGTCGGAAGAAAGGAAATGAAGGAAAAATTATCCAAACTCATTATGCTCCATTCCAAGACAAAAATTAAAAAGTAAGGAAATTATTATGGATAATAATCAAAAAAAAGTTCAAATTTTGGAATTTGAAAAGCCTATATATCTAATGAAAGACAAAATCGAAGAACTCAAAAAAACTTCTTTAGCAACAAATATAAACTATGATGATGAGATTAAGAAATTAGAAGAACAAACAAGTATGTATAGAAATGAATTGTATGAAAAATTAGAACCCTATCAAAAGCTCCAAATTGCGCGTCATCCGCAAAGACCGAATTTTTCCGACTATGTTCATTATATGTGTGATGAATTTATCGAGCTCCATGGGGACAGACACGGCTATGACGATAAAGCTATCGTTGGAGGCTTAGCTCAAATCGAAGGCAGAAACGTTATGCTGATTGGGACAATGAAAGGAAAATCAACAAAAGAAAACCTGGAGTGCAACTTCGGTATGCCGCAGCCTCAAGGCTACAGAAAAGCTTTAAGATTGTTTGAACACGCCAATCGCTTTGATTTACCCATAATTACTCTTGTAGATACTATGGGAGCATACCCGGGCATGAAAGCGGAAGAAGCGGGGCAAGGCGAAGCAATTGCAGTCAATTTAAAGGAAATGGCAAAATTATGTGTCCCAACAATTGCTGTTATCACGGGCGAAGGCTGCTCGGGTGGCGCATTGGGTTTAGCGGTATCCAATAAAGTTATGATATTAGAACATGCTTATTATACCGTAATATCACCCGAAGGATGCGCTTCAATTTTATGGAAAGACGCTTCAATGGCTCGAGTTGCAACGGATGCTCTTAAAATCACGGGTCAGGATTTATTGAAATACGGTATTGTGGATGAAATTGTTAAAGAACCCGTAGGCGGAGCTCATTATGACGTTGAACTTATGGCAAATATTTTAAAGAGCGCTTTAATTAAATCACTAAAAGAACTTGATAAATTGAGCCCCGAAGAATTAAGAAATCAAAGGTATGAAAAATTCAGAAAAATGGGAGTATTTCTTCAATAAAAAATGCGATAAAAAATGCAATAAAAAATTTTAATAAAAAACAATTAATAAATTTCAAGGGTAGAATTAAAAGTTGGTAGAGTATGAAAAACAGAATTATAAAATTTTTTGGATTGATTAGTATTTTTTTGTTGTCGTTTCAACAGGCTTATGGCGCAATAAGCCTGCCAAATATTAATATAAGCATGCAAAACGCTTCAACTCCGCAGGAATTTACCCAAGGCGTTCAAGTTTTAATTATGCTCACGATTCTGACATTGGCTCCGAGCATAATTATAATGACCACCGCTTTTATTCGAATTGTAATAGTGCTGTCTTTGACCCGCCAAGCAATAGGAACAAATACTCTGCCTCCGAATCAGGTGATTGTGGGTCTTGCCTTAATTCTGACATTTTTTGTAATGAGCCCGACGTTATCAAAAATTAATGAAACAGCTTATCAACCTTATATGAAAAACGTTATTACCCAGCAGCAGGCGCTTGATAATTCAATGATTCCGATTAGAGAATTTATGTTTAAACAAACGCATGAAAGCGAATTAGAATTGTTTGTTAAATTATCAAAAATCGAAAGACCCAAAAACCAAGACGATGTTCCAACTTATGTTTTAATTCCTTCTTTTGTGCTATCCGAATTAAAAACGGCGTTTAAAATAGGTTTTGTCATCTTTCTTCCTTTTTTGGTAATAGATCTTGTTGTGGCCTCTGTTTTAGTTTCAATGGGGATGATGTTTTTGCCTCCGACGACGGTTGCGATGCCTTTTAAACTTATTATGTTTGTAATGGTGGATGGTTGGGCGTTAATTACCCAATCTTTGATTGAAGGGTTTAAATTTTAGGGGAAAATATGAATCAAGACGTATTTTTAACAATATTTCAAAAGGCGATAATTCTTGCGATGATGATGGGAGCGCCGATACTGATTTCAGCTATCGTTGTGGGGCTGGCTATAAGCATTATTCAGTCGGTTACACAGATTCAAGAACAAACTTTGACATTTGTTCCAAAGATTTTTGTGGCGCTATTGGTTTTAATTGTGGCGGCGCCTTGGATGAGCAATGTTTTTGTTGAAAGTACAAAAGATATGTTCAGCTTAATTAAAGATTTTATTATGTAGTAATTAAAAGTGCTTGAGGGGTATATTTTGCAGCCGAGTTTGATAAATTTATTATCCGCATCCAATATCACAATTTTTATGCTGATTTTCACGAGATTATCAGGCATGATACAAAATGCTCCTTTTTTTTCAAACGTTCAAGCGCCAATGCTCGTTAAAATTTGGTTTTGCGCTACCGTTGCATTTTTGATTTATCCTTTTGTTCAAACTTCAAAAACCTATATAATCCCAAAAAACATGGTTGAATTTTTGATATTAATTGCTTTTGAATTTTTAATCGGATATTTAATAGGTTTTGTTGCAAATCTAATCTTAGAAGGTGTCAGAATGGCAGGAAGCATTCTATCCATCCAAACGGGTTTATCAATGTCGGAAGCATTAGACCCTGCGACGGGTGTGAGCTCACCCGAGTTATCAAGGATATATGTTTATATTGCGATATTGGTATTTTTAGCAACGGGCGCTTATCAGATGCTTTTTATGGTTGTATTTGGAAGCTTTAATCATATCCCCATAGGGACATTTCCTTTTTTTGATATAACGAGCATAAATTCATTTGTAATGCTTTTTGCTCAAATTTTTAAAGTTGCTTTTGGGGTAGCGTTTCCCGTGTTTTCTGTTTTATTAATATCTGATATTTTGCTTGGGATAACAAGCAAAATGATGCCTCAGATGAATATATATATGGTGGCTTTGCCTGTTAAAATATATATCGGGTTGTTTTTAGTTTTGATATTTTTAGCTAAAACTTCAACCTATCTTAAAGGAGTAATAATAAACTATATTCAAGCTTTGGGCTTGATGTTTACATAAAAAAACCATGGCTGATGAACAAAACGAAAAAACCGAAGAAGCGACCCCCAAGCGAAGGGAGAAAGAACGCGACAAAGGTCATATATCAAAAAGCACTGATTTTACCTCGTCTCTGGTATTGTTACTTAGTGTGGGATTATTGTTTTCGATGGGTAATTCGATGTTATCCAATATCCAAATTATGCTCCATGAGGCTTTTACTTCCCTCAAACCCGATAACATCGTAACGGATGACATTGTAACGATATTTTCTCCTTATTTTAAAAAATTCTGTGAAATTACGGTTTTATTTTTTGCGCTGTTAGCGCTTGGGGCTGTATTAATCTTGAGACTTCAAACAGGAGCGCTTTTTGCAAAAGAAGCTCTTAAACCCAATTTTAAAAAGCTTTCCCCTGCTAATGCCATAAAAGCGCTAATTGATAAAATAAATATTTTTAAACCAAGGCAGATGGTTGAACTTGTAAAATCAATCGTAAAAACTTTGATTGTGGCTTTTGTGGGGTTTAATGTAATTGTCAAAAGAAAAGATGACCTTTTTGCGCTGATTGGAGCGGAGCCTAATGTGGGGCTTGTTGTTATGGGTTCGGTTATTTTTGAACTTTTAATTACGGTGTGCATAATGATGCTTATAATCGGTGTCATCGATAAAAAATACCAGGATTATGAATATAATAAATCAATTAAAATGTCCAAACAGGAAGTTAAAGACGAATATAAAAATATCGAAGGAGACCCAAAAATCAAAGGCAAGATTCGCTCTTTCCAAATGAAGATTTTGCAGCAAAAAATGATGTCAAAAGTAAAAGAAGCAGATGTCGTTGTTGTAAATCCTACACACTTTGCCGTTGCTTTAAAATATGACCCAGGGGTGACTCCGGCTCCGATAGTTGTCGCTAAGGGAGTGGATTTTATTGCTTTTAAAATAAGAGAGATAGCCAAAAATAATAACATTCCGATTGTTGAAAATAAACCGCTGGCTCGAAGCCTTTATAAATTAGTGGAAGTTGATAATATGATTCCTCAAGAGCTTTATGTTGCGGTATCTGAAATACTTCATTATGTATATAGTCAAAAAGGAAAGTAAAAAAATGTTTTAATTTTGACTTTGGGTTTTTAAAAGATTTATAATTTATTTGTGTACACATATTTATTTTAAGGGAAAACGGGATAGAACTTGTTAAAACTTAAAGAACTGCTCAAAAATAATGATATAGTCCTTGCTATTGGCCTTGTAACCATTGTTTTAATGATGGTTATACCTATCCCTGCGCAATTATTGGATTTACTGCTTACATTAAACATTTCTCTATCCGTTTTAATTTTGCTTGTCTGTCTTTATACCAAAGAACCCCTTGAATATTCAAGCTTCCCTACCATTCTTCTTATGGCAACACTATTTAGGCTTGGGCTTAATGTCACATCAACAAGGTTAATTCTTCTTGAAGCAAACGCGGGTAGTGTCATTGAATCATTCGGACAATTTGTCGTAGGCGGAAATTATGTCGTCGGCGCTATTATATTTATAATTCTTGTAATAATTAACTTTATGGTAATAACCGGCGGTGCCGGACGTGTTGCCGAAGTCAGTGCAAGGTTTACGTTAGATGCGATGCCCGGGAAACAATTATCAATTGACGCTGATTTAAACTCGGGGTTAATTGATGAAAATGAAGCAAAAAAAAGAAGAAAAGCGCTTTTAAGAGAAGCGGATTTCTATGGTACTATGGATGGTGCTTCAAAATTTGTTAAGGGTGATGCTACGGCGGGGATTATAATTACCGCAATAAACATCGTGGGCGGGCTTGTTATCGGTATCGTTCAAATGAAAATGCAGCCGATGAACGCTCTATCCACTTATACAATATTAACAGTCGGTGACGGTCTTGTTTCTCAAATTCCCGCTCTCATTATTTCAACAGCGACCGGTTTAATTATTTCAAGAGCCTCAGGAAGCGATAATTCCTTATCGGAAGATATAAGAGTTGAAATGTTTCAAAATCCCAAAGTTCTGGGTATTATAAGCGGATTGTTATTTACCATGGGGATAGTTCCCGGCATGCCAACCGTTCCTTTTCTTTTAATTTCATTATTATCAGGGGGATTTGGATATAAAAAATATAAAGATAAAATAAACGCTCAAAAAGAAGCCGAACTTGCGCAAAAAGAAGCAAAAAAAGCCGAAAAATTAGGAAAGAAAAAGAAAAAAGCAACAAGAGAAAGTGTTTTAGAATTATTGAGCGTCGAAACGCTTGAAATCGAAATTGGTTACAGATTGGTAAGTTTATTGGATGCCGAAAAAGGCGGCGACTTATTGGACAGAATTTCTCAAATAAGGCGTCAAACGGCGCTTGACCTTGGAATTGTCCTTCCTTCCATTCGTGTTAGAGACAATCTTCAGCTTCCTCCAAACACCTATCAAATTAAACTAAAAGGTACAACCATTGAAACGGGAGAAGTTTATCCCGACAGAAGCCTTGCTATGAATTCAATAGGCGTTGAAGATGATCCTAATATCGTCGGAATCAGTGCAATTGAACCCGCTTTTCATCTTAAAGCCACTTGGATATTGGAAAAAGACAAAGAATACGCGGAAGCTCAAGGCTATACCGTAGTTAGCCCCAGTGCCGTTGTATCAACACATTTAACAGAAATCATAAAGAAAAACGCTTCTGAAATTATCACAAGAAACGATGTACAGCAGCTTATTGATAACCTCAAAAAAGAAGTAAATGAAACTTACGTTAATGATTTAATGAAAGAAATGTCAACGGCCGATGTTCAACAGGTTATGCAAAATCTTTTAAAAGAAAGAGTCTCCATCCGCGATTTAAAAACGATTCTTGAAACAATGAGCCTGCAATATAAAATTAATAAAAACTATGACTATCTAACAGAACAATGTAGGCAAGCTTTGGGTAGAAACATCTGCAAACAAAACCTATCCGATACGGGAGAGCTTTTAGTAATTACCATGAGCCAAGAAGTTGAACAAGAAATTGCTAAGGGCATAAACCCCGACGGAATAAGCCTTTCGTTGAACCCTGATTTTATAAGAAGGCTTATGAACAGCTTAAATAGTGAATTTGAAAGAGCAATTCAAACGACGGGCAACCAGCCGGTGATTTTGTGTTCTTCACCCATAAGGTTGATTTTTAGGCGGTTTATCGAAAGAACTTATCCACAAATCACGATTATGTCTTATAATGAAATTACAAACAATGTCAAAACAAAATCCGTCGGAATCATAAAAGCGGATATGAAAGCGGTCGCAATGTAGAAAAGTGAAACTAATGAAAGATTTATTGAATAAAACAAGCGATTTTAAAATTATCCCATCAAACTTTAAAAGTGCCGGGATGTTTGATGTTATCGAAATTCAAGATGATTTCATCAAAGGTGAAGTTGTGCTTTTAGATGACAGCGAGCTTGATGACTATAAATTAGACAGCGATGTTGAGGTTTTTGGAGTTAATGATATAGGTCTTGTGTATTTTGAAACAAAGATACTTGAAAAAGAAGGTAATATCATAAAACTGTCAAATGTTGATGATTACAGTATTATCCAAAGACGCGAATACACAAGGGTTAATATGCCTTTGCTTAAGATGACATTTAAAGATATTGAACAAGATTGCTTAATTAAAATTGACGATATTTCAGCGGGCGGGATAAAATTGACCTTGAATCGCGCGCTTGAAATAGAAAAGTTCTATGACATTGAATTAATTTTATCAAATAATATGAAGATAAATTGTGCACTATGCCCGATAAGATTAAATGAAATTGAACTTGAAGGAAAAAAAGCTTATACAATAAGCGCAAAATTTGTTGATATTGAAAGTGCGGACAGAATCACTTTAGTTCAATATGCATTTAAAACAAAAATGGAACAACAAAATAAAACTTACGGATAAGAAAAGCGGATGCAATGAGCGACAGTACATATAATCAAGATGATGAACAAATAAAATATTCAAAACTCTTATCAAAGCTTTTTGGCTCTGTGTTTGCTCTTGCACTTTTAATTTTGTGTCTTTTAAATAATCTTTCCTTAGATTTTTATGTGATGCTTGTTGTATTAAAAATCGTGATTCCTGCTTTTTTGTGCTTTTGGTTTATAGGGTTTTCAATTGGCAGGATTTTGGATAATTTTAGCGGAAAAGTCAAAACCGAAAAAGTAAAAAATGAAAAAATAGCTTACGAAATGCCCAGCATGTTTTCCGCGGATGCAGCTGTTAATGATGATGAATTTGGTGGTTTAATATGAAGAAATTGGATTTTATTAAAAAAATTAAAAACTTTAAAATCAGCATTGGTGTTTATATTGCAGCATTGATGGGTTTGTTCATTGTTTTTGGGATGATGCTTTGTGCGTTTTTATCTTCCTATTTTATGGGAAACTTTATCACAAACATCAACGGTGAAAAATCTCAGCTTCAATACCTTTTCTCGACTTCAATCGTGAGTTTGATTAAAGATGATATTAATAATAAAAACTATAAGTCATTAAATACGATGATTGAGGGCTTTAAATCAAACAGATTGTTTGCATATTTTTATATTGAAGATAATGACACAAATAAAATCATCGCCGGCGATAAATTGGATGATATAAAATTTGATTCAGGTTTTGATAATGAAATTGAGCATAAAACCGCAACATTATTGGATAAATATACAATCGGCTTTGGGATAATTGTTAAAGACACATCAAAGATATATCGAGAAAGCCTTTATAAATCAATGAGCATGCTCTTTTTGTTGATAATTGCTTTTGCAATCGGAGCAAGCATCTTTTTATCGTTAAAAATGTCAAAACCTTTAAAACAACTCTCTAAAGCCGCAAGAAAAATCACCGACGGCGATTTTGACGTTCGAATCGAGCCATCTAAGTTTTCTGAAATTAATGATTTAATCGATTCATATAACGAAATGGGTTTTCAATTGCATGATTTGTATTCTTCTTTGGAATTAAAAGTTCAAGAAAGAACAATAGCCCTTGAAGAAGCTAATCACAAGTTAAAAGAAACTCAAGCAATGATGGTTCATAGCGAAAAAATGCGCTCTTTAGGTGAGCTCGTTGCCGGAATTGCCCATGAAATCAACAACCCCGTTAATTTCATCCACGGAAATATAATGATATTACAAAATTATGCGGATGATTTATTGCAATTGATTGATTTATATTCAAAAAATGCTCAATTGGATGAAAATTCTCAAAAAGAAATTGATGATCTTAAAAAACAAATTGACCTCGACTTTTTAAGAGATGATATAAAAGATTTGATTAGAAGCTGTATCGAAGGTACGCAAAGAACAAAAAACATCGTTTTGGATTTAAAGAATTTCTCAAGAATGGAAGAAATGGTCTTGACGCAATTTGATATACCAAAAGAAATTGATACGACCTTAAATATCTTAAATAACAAATATAAAAACAGAATAACCGTAATTAAAAATTATGGCGAAGATGTTCCCAAGATTGAAGCCTATGGCGGTCAATTAAACCAAGTGTTTATGAATATCTTAGATAATGCACAAGATGCCATGGGAGAATCGGGAACTTTAACCATAAACACTTATAAAGTTGGCAAAAACGTTAAAATCGAATTTATTGATACCGGAAAAGGGATTCCCCCTGAAAACCTCAAAAAAGTCTTTGACCCGTTTTTTACAACAAAACCGGTTGGAAAAGGCACCGGGCTTGGTATGAGTATTTCATATAGAGTAATAAATGACCATAAAGGTAAAATCGAGGTGGAATCACAAGTTGGCAAAGGTACAAAATTTACCATAACATTACCAATATCGCACGATGAAAAAGAAATGTCGCTTGATGAAGAAATCATAAGCGATCTTAGAAAAGAAAACGGAGTTATTTAGATGGATAGCGAAAACAGATATAAGATATTGATTGTGGACGATGAGCCCGATAATTTGGCGCTTTTATATCGTACGCTTCGCGCAAAATATGATGTTACAAAGGCGAATAGCGCAATTGAAGCTCTTGAAATATTAAAAGCAAGCCAATTTGACTGCATATTATCTGACCATAAGATGCCTATTATGGACGGGGTTGAATTTTTAAAAAGAGTGTATGATATTCAACCTCGAACAATGCGCCTTTTGGTGACCGCTTATAGTGATGTCAAGATTTTAATTGATGCCATTAACTATGCAAAAATTTATCGCTACATCAAAAAACCTTATACGCCTGATGAACTGTTAATGATAGTGGATGCGGCATTAGAAACATATCAATTAAAAATAGATAATGAAAATTTAATTACCGACTTAAAAGATTTGTTCTCGGGAACTGTCAAGGCTATTATTGAAGCGCTTGACGCAAAAGATTCTTTTACATTGGGAAGAAGCAGAAGGGTTGCTTTTTTTGCTACCAAAATGGTTAAAAAGATGAATCTTTCTGACGCCGAAGCAAATAAAATCGAACTTGCGGGTTTGCTCCATGATATAGGTATGATTGGGGTTGCGGAAGATATTTTAAATAAAACCCAAAAATTAACCAATGACGAATATGAAAAAATTAAAATGCACGTACATTATAGCGTGAAGATTTTAGAAGACATTAAACAATTAAATGAAATAACGGAAATTATTAAATATCACCATGAATACTATAACGGATGCGGCTATCCTTACGGGCTTAAGGGAGAAGAAATTCCTCTGGGTTCTCGTATTATTGCAATAGCGGATGCTTATGATGCTCTTGTTTCAAACCGTGCATACAGAAGCTCCATGAGCTCTCAAGATGCTATGAATATCATTGAGCAAGCCTCCGGAAAACAGTTTGATCCGAATTTGGTTGAGATATTTAAAAGCGTGCTTCCGGATATTCGCCATGATATTGATGAATATGAAAAGCAGCAAAAACAAATGGAAGAAGCTTATAGCCAAAATTGTCCCGGATAACGGTGATTTATAAATCCAAAGCGGCTTATAAAAATAAAATTAAGAAACAAAAACTAACCAATGAACTAAAATCAAATGATATAAAGACAAAAGAAACATTGGTCAGTTTTTGTTGTTTTAAAACTATTTTTGAACTTTGTTTATGGGAATATATGTTTTTGTGGCAGTGCCGGATGAAAAGTGGCTTGAATTGATGATTTTTGCTTCAAAACCTGATTTATCGTCAATGTCATCAATTTCTTTTGCATCTTGCAATTGCTCGTCGGTGAGGTATTGGGAATTATCCATAAAATCGTATTCTTCTTCAACTTGCGCCTCATCGTCATAGTTTATTTCAACATCTTTTGCAAATGACATTTGAAAAGAAAGCGTTAATAGTGCCAAAAACATTACTGTAAATAATTTAGTCATCGAATTGCCTCCTTGATTATAAATATTACTATCTAAATCAAAAAATATCAATAAGAAAAATTGCCTAATACTTAATAAATGTTAATTTATTTATTTTGCTATATATTCAATGTATTTTTCCAATGCCTTGAATCCGTCGTTAAATTCGCTTCTTCTGTCTGTCGAAAACGAAAAACGAAGGAATTTTAATTCTTTAATTCTCACTTCAAAAAGCTCGTTTGCATAGGCGGATAAAAGAATATCTCCGCTGTTTGCCCAGTTTTTCAGTTGTTCTATTTGTCTGTTGATTTGAAAAATCGTCGAATTTTCCAAAGGCAAAAACCCATGACGAGCCAAAGTTGCTCTATCGGCATTAGTTATAGGGATTGTTGCCGCGCTTGCGCCAAAGATTTTTTTAATCAATACATAATTTGAGGCTAATTGTTTGTGTTTTAAAGGCACATGGGTTTTAGCCAAGACCAAAGATGTATTTAGATTATTATAATAGTCATAGTCATTTGTCGTTTTTTTTAACGTTGCTTGATAATAGTCCATACTATTGTTTTTAGACATTGTTTGCTCCCCGCTAATTCTTAAAATTTCAGTTATTCTTATTATATTAAAAATTTTTTTAGGATGAGTCAAAATTAATAAAAATTTACTAAAAGAAATTTTGCTTTGTTTGATTTATTTGGACTATAAAAATTTGCGCTTTTTTAAAAAATATGCTCTAATAGTATTTGTACTTGTATTTAAAGAGGTATTTTATGGAAAGAACATTTGTGGCAATAAAGCCGGACGGAGTTAAAAGAGGACTAATCGGAAAAATTATCCAAAGATTTGAAGATAAATCGTATAAAATAATTGCTTTAAAAATGATTAATGTTACGCCTGAAATTGCCGCAAAACATTATGAAGAACATTTTGGAAAACCTTTTTATGATAAATTAATCAGATTTATTACCATGGGTCCGATTATTGCTATGGCAGTTGAAGGCAAAAACGCAATCTCAGGTGTGAGACATCTGGTGGGTAAAACCAATCCGGATGAAGCGGATGACGGCTCAATCAGAGCTGATTTTTCATCATTTTCAACAATGAATCTGGTTCACGCTTCAGATTGTCTTGAAAGCGCTCAAAGAGAGCTTAATTTGTATTTTAGAGAAGAAGAATATTGTACAAATTATAAAAATATGTTTGAAATTGTCTTAGATGAATTAGGCGATTGATTAGATGTATAGCGACTTTTTTAATTTTGAAGTAATTAAAACATCAAAAGACAACCTTGCCAGAGCCGGCCTTTTTTCTACCCCCCACGGAATTATTGAAACACCTATATTTATGCCCGTGGGCACTAATAGCGCCGTTAAAATGCTAACAAACGACCAAGTCCTAAATGCCGGCGCTCAGATAATTCTAGCAAATTCTTATCATATGTATTTAAGAGCGGGATGTGATTTAATTAAAACTGCCGGCGGTTTACATAATTGGATGAATTTCCATAAACCCATTTTAACCGATTCGGGGGGTTTTCAGGTCTTTTCGTTATCAAAATTAAGAAAAATTACTCCCGAAGGAGTATATTTTCAAGACCCTAAAAACGGTTCAAAGCATTTTATTTCGCCCGAAATATCCATGAAGATTCAAGAGGATTTAGGGGCGGATATTATTATGGCGTTTGATGAATGCGCGCCTTATCCTTGTAACTATGAACAGGCAAGAAACGCTCTGGATAAGACTAAAAAATGGCTTGAAATTTGTTATAACGCCCACAAAAACTATTCTCAAGCGCTTTTTCCGATTGTTCAGGGAGCTCATTTTGATGATTTAAGGCGAGAGAGTGCTCAATTTGTCTCAAAGTTTGATGCGGCAGGTTATGCCATAGGCGGAGTTTCTGTTGGAGAGCCGACGGAAATAAAAAATCATATAACTCAAATAACGGCGCCATTGTTGCCTTTTGATAAACCGAGGTATCTAATGGGAGTAGGAACTCCTGTTGATTTAATTAACGGTGTAAAATTCGGAATTGATATGTTTGATTGCGTTTTACCCACAAGAAACGCCCGTCACGGAACGTTTTTTACTTATGAAGGTAATAAAATCATCAAAAACAAGCAATTTGAATATGATTTTTCACCGCTTGATAAAAGATGCGATTGTTATACCTGTAAAAACCATACAAAAGCTTATATAAGACACCTTTATAAAACCCAGGAAGCAACAGCGGCAACACTTTTGAGCATTCATAATATTCATTTTTTAATAAAATTAGCTCATAATCTAAGACAATCAATCATCGAAGGTACTTTTGAAAAGTATTCAAGTGAACTGATGGATGGGTTTTTAAAGCAGGAAGCGGATAGGGCTTGATAGGTTTTAATAGGGGTAATAGGGTTTAATAGGGGGTTTAATAGGGGGAAACATCTTCATTTGTGTCATAAAAGAAGTGTTCAAGGTCAAATGGCACGATTGATATTTGTTTTTTTGGCATTTTCTTTTTGAAGATTGATTGGATGTAGTAATAGTTTTCGCTCTGCGACATCCAAATTGAAATCAATCTTTCTTCTTCAGGAGCAAGGCAGCCCGCGCTTTTTTCGCAATTGTTTATCTTGAAAGATGCTTCCAGTGCGCCGATTCGGATTTGAATCGTTTTTTCCTGCGTTTTTTGCATGGGGTCAATTGTGATATTAAGCCCTTTATAGCGATACATTTCGGATGATACTCTTTTGGCCGGGTCGCCTTTACAAAATTCGCCGATTAAAAAATGGCTTAAATCTTGTTCGAGTTTGTATAATATTTTTCTTGAATCCATAAAATAATTATATAATATTTTTTTACAAAAGTTAATAAAAAAACTCAAAAGTGTAAAAAAATATTGACTTCAAACATTGTTTATCGTGTAATTAATATTACAAGTAACTTACAATTAAGGGGAAAACATGCCTACAATTAATCAATTAATCAAAAAAGAAAGACAAAAAATTCAAGATAAAACAAAGTCGCCGGCTCTTACAAGCTGTCCGCAAAGACGCGGCGTATGCACAAGGGTATACACAACTACCCCTAAAAAGCCTAACTCTGCAATGAGAAAGGTTGCCCGTGTACGTCTTACAAACGGATTTGAAGTAACTTCATATATCCCCGGCATCGGACATAATTTGCAAGAGCACTCTGTTGTGCTGATCAGAGGCGGAAGGGTTAAAGATCTTCCCGGTGTCAGATACCATATCATCAGAGGTACCTTAGATACTCAAGGCGTTGCAAACAGAATGCAATCGAGATCTAAATACGGTACCAAAAAAGCAAAAGCAAAGAAATAAGAAAGGTTAATTTGTAATGTCAAGAAGATCTAAACCGGCAAAACGCATTCCAAGCCCGGATCCTATATATAACAGCGTTGATATAGCAAAATTCATCAACAGATTAATGAAAAAAGGTAAAAAATCCGTTGCACAAAGAATTTTCTATACAACAATGGAACAAGTTCAACAAAAAGTTAAATCCGAACCGATTGAAACTTTCAAAAAAGCTCTTACTAACGCAACTCCTTTAATGGAAGTTAAAGCTCGCAGAATCGGCGGTTCAACTTATCAAGTGCCGATTGATGTTAAGCCCGACAGAGGCGTTGCTCTTGCTTCTCAATGGATTATTGAAGCAGCAAGAAAAAGAGGCGGCAAATCAATGATTGAAAAATTGACAAACGAAATTATGGACGCTTCAAATTCAATGGGCGCAGCTGTTAAGAAAAAAGATGACACTCATAAAATGGCCGAAGCAAATAAAGCTTTCGTTCATTACAGATATTAATATTCTTGTAAGGCCGCGGATGATTTATTAAAGTGCTGTTTAACTTGCAAAGACGCAGATAATCGCCAATATAACCGGTAATATAACCGCCAATATAATCAGTAATATAACTAAATCTGGCCGGCAGTGAATCAAAATATTAAATGAATCAAAAAACATTAGTTTAATTTAAGTTTTTATACCGAATTTTAAATAATTTTTTAAATCATTTTTAAATAATTTTATTATTCATATAAACGACAAAGCCCCCAAGGTCTCAAAAGGACTTAGGGGCTTTGTTTTCCCTATTTCCCTATTTCCCTATTTTTCTAATTTTTCTTAGTTTTCTTAGTTTTCTTAGTTTTCTTAGTTTTAATGTTTTTTGCCGGGGCACAAATGGTTTTTAAATTTGATATTTTTTTCTTTTTTGGGCGTAAATGGTTTTAAATTGTGATTTTTGCCACCCTATTATCGACTAAATGAAGCCCGCGGATCTTTTTTTGTCTGATTCTTTTTTATATTCCGATTCATCCGATTTAGCAAAATCCGCTTCATTTAAGGCTTTTAAGATTTCATCGCTTGTGATTTCGCTTCTTTTGTTTCTTCTTGCTGATTTTGCGGCGGCATCAACTATAAAGACAATCGTTCTGTTAGAATAGCCGAGTAGTTGCCGTGCTAATTTTTCAAGTTCTTCTTCGTTTTGAGCCAGCGTTTGGCCTTTGGTTCTTTTTGAAAGAGAATTTTTCAAAAGCGCGATGATTTGGGTTTTGTCCGGCAGACCTATGTATTTTTGGCTGTCAAAGCGCGCGATAAAGGCTTCGTCTAAATTATCATATTTGTTTGTTGCGGCAATTGGGATTATGCCTTGGTCTCTGGCTTTTTCGATGACTTTTAACATTGTGGTTGTGGCTTTAGAGTTTTCAGTATTTTGGTCTTGGTTAAAACCTCTTGAAATAGCAAGCGAATCGGCCTCATCCATAAACAATAAAACGGGTTTATTGTTTTCTTTTGCGATTTTACAAAGCGCGTCGAATGCTTTTTGGATGTTGGTTGAAGTTTCGTTAATGTATTTTGAGCCGATTTTAGATATATCCATTTTGTACAAATCCAGCCCCGATTCGCCCCCAAGAGCTTCAACGAGATATGTTTTTCCGCATCCGGGCGGGCCATAGAACAAAAAGCCTCTGGGATTGTCGATTCCGTATTCATTTTTGTCTAATTCGGCGAGGCTTGGGTCTTTTATGTAGCAAATTATTTCGTCGTTTAATTGTTCTTTTAATTCATCCATCCCCACAACGTCGCAAAAGCCTTTGGGCGAGGTTGAATTAGGTTCAAATTTAACCAAAATGTCTGACGCTGATTCGAGCGCAGAATCGTCGTCCTGGCGAAGCAATGCGCTAAATCTGTCAAGGATGCTGCCTTTTGGAGCTTTTCTGTCTTTTGATTGCTGTCCTTGCCCCATTTGTTCTATTTGCCCCATTTGTTCCATCTGTCCCGTTTCTTCTGTTTCTTCCGGTCTTATTTGCCTAATGTCGCTAAATTCTCCCTGCGAGCGTGTTTTTACTATTTGAATTTCAAACATATCAAGCGCGCTTGGGATTTCGTTTTCATTTTGTTGGTTTGATAAATTTTCTTCGATATTGTTGGGGATTAGCTTGTCGAGGTTCATACAGAGCTTTTCTCGCCAAACTTTTGCATTTTGGGATTTTTTGGCATCTATTTCTTTTTCATAATCATTAATTAAATTTTCGCAATATTTTTCTTTGGGAAAATACATCGAAAGATAAAGCGCGATGCTGGTTTTAATTTCGACCAATAAATCCGCAAGGTCAAAATATGTGTTGGTGTTGGTTTTTTTCTCGTGTTCGAGCCTGTTTATTTCATCTTCAAATTGAAGGGCAAAATTATCTGCCGCAATCATTTGGTTGGCATAGGTTTTATATTGTTTTTTGGTTAGGAGATTTTTGTGCAATTGGTCGTGATAGCTTTTGTTATAGCCAAAGCGAAGCGGTGATGGCGATTGTAATTTCATTTTTCATCCTTAGATTTATATTTTTGTATTCTATGTTTTATTTAAGCATAAAAAAAATTTCAAAACATAAAAATTTATTTTTGCTATTTTATTATTTTGTGGTAATATAAACATAGAAAGAAGTAGGGCGTAAGTAAAATGTTATTGAAACGTAATTTTACTTTATGAATTAATAAAAGTTTGCTTGCGTTTTTGCTTTTGAACGGTGAGAAAATAATAAGTAGAGATTATGTTCGCGCCTCGTCATTGCGAGGCGCTTGCATAAGGAAAGCTTAGATGCGGCGTATCTTGTGGCTCCGGTAAAAACGCGAATAATTGAGCGTTTTTGAGGGCAGATAAAGAAGCTGTTGTCCGAGAAAAACAATTCGGGACGTAGCAGGGACCCCGAGAGCGAAGCGGTGGGGGTGCGCAAGTCCCGAGATGACAAAATAAAATATTAGATTTACAATTGAATATATATTCGGGACGTAGCAGGGACCCCGAGAGCGAAGCGGTGGGGGTGCGCAAGTCCCGAGATGACAAAATAAAATATTAG
>CANQLJ010000004.1 GCA_947624685.1 Candidatus Gastranaerophilales bacterium
CCTGTTATAAAAATTATCTGGTGGGTAGATTGATTGATTTGAATCATATTTCCGCCCGTGATACCCCCGCCGATACATAAAATTGCATATAATACCGATAAAGGCTGCCCGAGCCAGCGCATTTTCTTTCTTGTTAAGCCATGGGCGATATAGTGCATCGGCCCGCCTGATACAGAACCGTCTTCATTAAATCTTCTATATTTAACGGCCAAAGTTGCTTCGACAAATTTAATTGACATTCCTAAAAGTGCGCCCACAAATATCCAAAAAGCAGCTCCAGGCCCGCCGATTGAAATTGATATGGCGACACCTGCAATGCTTCCGATTCCGATAGTGCCTGAAAGCGCTGTAGCCAAGGCTTGAAAAGAGGAGACTTCGCCCGAACCTTTTTGATGATTTGATTTATGTTTCGGTTTTGTAATTAAATCAATTGCATGCTTAAAACCCCAAACGCAGACGCCTTTAAAATATATTGTAAAAAATACGCCTGCAAATAAAATCCAAAAGATAATTAAAGGCACTTGAGAGCCGAAGAAATTAATCTTATAGAAAATAATATTTGCAATGGCATCAGAAACAGGCGCAACATGTTTATCAATAAAATTATCGACATTCATTGCACTGGCGTAATTGATGCTCAGAAGCGTTGTTAATACCACAGCTAAAAATTTATTCATATCCTCGTTAAGCCTTTCTATTCGTTGGGCAAAATCCATCTTATCAATAACATGGCGAAATTGCTATAAAATGACGAAAGATTTTAACATTTTGTAAATAACTTGACTAAAAACTTCAACAAAAATGAATTTTATATTATCTTTGTTTTATGAAAATTATTTTTAAACTATTATTCATTTTTCTTTTTTCTTTGGTGCTGAATAATTTTGCGCTCTCAAAAGAAACAAGATTCGTTTTTATAAGCGACATAAATTTATCTAAAGAAAACGCAAATCAATTCGATAAAACAATAAAAGAAATAAATTCACTTTCTGACATCGATTTTGTTGTTTTTGGCGGGGATAATTTAAGAAGCGCAAAAATTGAAAATCTGAATCTTTTTCTGCATTTTTTAAGAAAAGTCAATAAAAAACCCTATGTCCTTTTGGGTTCAAACGATGTTTTATCCTCTAACGGCATTGACAAAAATTTCTATATGAAAAAAGTCCGCCGCGCTCTTTGGTATCATCACAGCGCAAAACCAAACTATACTTTTAAATATAACGGCACATTATTTATCGCAATGGATGGCTCCAAACAATATTTCCAGTCAACAAACGGATATTATTCAAACGACGAACTCTTGTGGCTAAAAAACACGTTAGATAAACATAAAAATGAAAATATCGTGATTCTCCAGCATTATCCCTTATTAAGTACAAAATCAAGCTGGCTTCAAACGGCAAAAACAGAAGCTTATGAAGATTTAATAAAAAATTACCCCAACATCAAAGCAATCATAAGCGCTCACTATGACCAAAACATCGAAATAAAAAAAGACAATATTTTCCACATCCTTAATCGGGACTATTCAAAGACCCTTGGTTATAAGATAATTTCTTTTGACTTTGAAAAAGATGATGAAATTATTACGTTTTTGATTAAATAAATTTAATTTAAAACCAATGTTTGCCAAATCAAAAAACCACAAAAGAATCCAAAAAAGCATTAAAAAAGCGCCCTTTAGATAACTAAAAGGCGCTTAATTATTTATTATATTACTATTCTTCTCCGTTTAATTTCGTTGCGCGAAGCATTCTGATTTCTTCTTCACCTTCAACAATCATCTTGCCGTCGGAGCGGGCTTTAAATGTTCTTAAAGGATTAGTCGAATCGCCCGCATTTGTGTCAATTTGAAATTCGATTTCATTATCGAGCGTTGATTCATTACATATATTAACCCTTTGAGAACCAAGCGTTGCTTGGACTAAGTCGCAATTAAATTCGCCCACGATATTCCAAATGATTGTGTCAGACGTTTGAAAAGCGCAATCTCCGGCATGGAAACCTAATTGTTCAGGGTCATCTTCGATGATATTAACCTTCGTTTTAAACAATTCGCAGAATTTGTGCGTTCTAATCTCATAACCGGTTAAGGGATTGCAGTTTTCGCCGATTAAGAGCTTTGCTGATTGTATAATTGCGCAATCAGTGTTTAAAAACCCCGGTCTTTCCGTATCATAAGGATATAATGTTTCGTCGTTGACAAGCTCGGCGACAGTCCTTTCTGCCACCGAGTATGCTTTTTTAAACAACGATAAATCCCTGTCAGGCGCAGCGTTTCTAATTACTTGAAGCAGAAATGTCGCAAGAAATGAAACGATAACCAGAACAATCAATGTTTCGGCAAGCGTAAAAGCCTGTTTTGTATTATTTCTCATTGTATTTCTTTTCATTTTCTTTTTTACCTTTTATCTTTTTCTTTTCTACCAAATAATTACGACCGCACCGGGTTTACCTGTAATCATATCAATATCTTCAGGATTTTTTGTTACGGTATTTTTGCCTCTGAAGACTTGGATATTAGAGCGTTCCGACGATTGGCCGATTTTTTGTGATGTCGGGCCGCTTGCACTTGGAGCGGTGAGGTTTGTAATGTACCTTTCACCCGATGTATAGCCATACATATTTCCGCTTTCGTCATACGGAATAGATCCGGAGCCGTGACCGCTGTTACCAAAGCTTTTTGGAATGAGGAGCGAATCTTTTGCAACCGCTTGAAGTGCGGAAGAAAATCCGCTGTCTTTAACGTGAGTTGCATTGATTTCATCCGTGTTTTTGTTCATCAATTCTTTAGAACAGCACGGAGTACCATTTCCGCAAGCTCTTGTTTGGTCATTACCCCAGCAGAATATATATGGGCTTGACAAATATCCGCCTGAGCCGCCTTCGCCGCCTTTTGCTTTCAATACGGTTTTATTTGTGATGCCGTTTGCATTTTGCATCTTGACTATCGTATCTCCGCCTTTGGGGCCGTTGCTTGAAGTTTGCCATTTATTAGGACTCCATTGGCCGCCTTCGCCGACTTTGATTTTTAAATCGCCGGTTACGGATGAAAGTTTAACGGATACATATTCGCCTGCTCCGCCTCCTTCGCCATAGCCGAGTTGGTTCATGGCAAAAGGAATTGTCCAGACATATTTATAATTATATCTTCCTGTTGGATATGAGTTTGAACCTTGAGGCACTTCTTCGCAGATATATCCGCTCGGACAGCTGCCTTTTCCGGAGCCGCCTGTGCCTGTGCCATTTCCAACGTCATTTGAACCGAATACAACCGAGCCATCCGCAACTTTACATTTTTCACTATCTGTTTGTAATGCAAGGCACATCGTTTTTTGGCTCAATTCAAGATATGCAAAGCCGCTAAATGCGGATTGAGAATCTCCTTGATAGCTTCTTGCAAATCCGAGAGAATTTCTGAATGTATTCCATCCTCTTTCTGTCAAGAAATACCAGCTTCTGTCGGTGAATGTACTGCAGTTGCTTCTGCCGCAGCTATTTGAGTATTTTAATGACGTATCTAAAGCGCCAAAGTCATATGAACCGCTGCTTCCGCCTCTTGTAACATTAACGGAGCGAGGTACTAGCTGCATATGTGCAACATAGGGGCATCCGCCTTCGCCGCCGACGGAGGTTCCCGTTGCATTATCAACAACAACGGTACATGTTAAACCGTCATCGCCATATCTGTAGTCTTCACCTACAACAATTTTTGTTCCAAATCCTGCTGTAGTATAGACTATCGGCCCCGGTTGAGCGGGATCATGTCCTGCACAAGATATTGCCATATCAAACGGGCCTGTTATTGTTTTTTTGGTTAATTTTACACAAGGAGGAGCAGCGCCGCCGGGAGCACCCGAATAGTAGTGCCCGCAGAGTTCTTTTGTTCTTGAAGCGCCGGGAGCTGTTAAACATCCGCTGCCGCACATCGAAGCGGCAGAGGCGGTTTTTGTGTTAGTAGAGTTATCCGGAGCCAAACAAGAGCTTGGTGAAACATATGAACCTTCGCATTGAGAATCTTTGCTGCTTGCAACATATATTTTTCCTTGGCCCGCAAGGTAGCTTACTCTGCTGTTGCTGTCAATTCCTTCACCATAGTCATAACATTCATTTGAATCATTAAGTGAATATACACAAGTTGCTTCCGTACATTGCGTACCGTCTTTTTCGACTGTGACATCTTTTTCGACTTTTTTACAATTTTTTCCCTCATCATCACATTCTTCAACTTCTTGTGTTTCGGTTGTGTTATATTTACAATCTTTTTGATTTCCGCAAGTTGTGTGAGGATTTGATAACTCATTTGTAATTAAAGACGGATGAGGCATTAATGCGTCTCTCATACATTGAATATCATCCCAAGCAGGGTTTGTATCCCAATGTATTCCGCTTCCTTGAGCTCCCGCAGTTCCGCAGGCAAGACCAAAAGGAAGATAACCCGAGTTTGAAAAATAGCTCCAATCAAACCATTTAGGCATCGGGGTGAGCTCGGGTGCTTGAGATTGAGACCCCAATTTAACCGTTGCTTGAATAAGTTGATGATACAATAAAATTGATGTTGTAATATCGGCTCTGACTGTGATTGTGCCGTTATTGTTCAATTGTACATAATCATCAAAGTTTGGCTTACCGGGACCATAATAAGGAATATCTTTTATAACAAGGTCAAATATTCTCATTAATTCTTTTTTAATTATGGCATTATCCCTTCCGCCGTTGCCGCCGGGGGTTAATACTTTCCCAAAATTGCCGTTTAAGCCGCCGCCGGCTCCGCCGCCGCCAACACCATGGACAATTAAATTTCTTGTGTTATTTGGAACTTTTACAATAATTTCCCCCGTAACAGGGTCAATTACCGTTCCACCCGGTGGCGTAGTGCCGGATGGAGGTGTAACGGGTTCTGATGGAGTACCACCTGCACCATCAGGGTTAGTCGGATCCGTAGGTCTTGCGGGGTCTGTTGTTTCGCTTCCGGGGATTACGGGAACTCTTTTAATTACACGTTCTTTTACAATCAAATGTGTCCCGCTATAGATGTTTTCTTTCGGTAATCCATCATCAGGGTCAACATAGATTTCATACCTTCCGTGGGTACCTCCGCCAAGAGCCGAACCTTCCATGGCATTATTTACCAACTTTCTTGAAATAATCGGCATCGTGGACGCGACGGCGACTGCTAATACTACAACGAGTATTATAACCTCCGCCATTGAAAATGCTTTTTTCTTAAACATAGTGTGTCCCTTTTTCATATATCTTCTTTCGTTATTTTTGTACTCTATTTATTTGTACTATTTATTTGCGCTATTAAAATTCCTCTTTTAATAATTTTTTATTACCATAAAATCAAAACCGCACCGCCATGTTCGCTGTCGCTTGCAGCATAAGGAGCGCCCGGGTTTAATGTGGGTAAGGAAGTCTTGCCTAAAATTGCGCTTCTTGATTCTTGTCTTTTTAAAAGAGGGGTGATTCTTCTTGTATTAACTAAATCAATGAATTTAACAAACTGTGTTTCATAGTCGGGATTAGTGTAATCATAATTTGCGGTGTTATTTACCAAATTAAACATTTTGCTTGGGATAACTTTATAAGAAGGATTGAGCTTGAAGCTGAATTGATATTGGTTACTTACGTCTTGATAAATTGTGTTGTTTGCGCTTGAAAGCATCGCTTGTTGTTCTAAAGTAACATCGTTGTAATTAATCGTTTGGGCTATTGCGTTATAGCGCCTTGTTGAAGAAAGATATGTCATATTTTGAGACATATTTCCATAAGTCATATCAGTATTTGAACAGGTACCTGTTTCACTGATGACTCTAATAACAGGGCCGTTATATATATCAATTGCTTCGCATCTTGTTGCATTTGGGCAATATGATGAAGGATTAGCGTATAAAAGATTGCAGGAAGAAATTGCGTTGCTTGCAAGGTTATCAGGGTCTATAAAGTTGCCTGTGGCCCCGCTTTTTGCTTCAAGAATTGTGGTTCCGTTAATATCTCCCGCTTTAATTATTGTATCAAAAGAATGAGAAGGGGTGGAACCCGGGAAAATGGTTAATTTTTGATTTAAAACGGGGCTATAGTATGTTGCCAGTTGTCCTTCTTCATTCGCACCTGCTCCGATAGCTAATATATAGTAATTTGCGGGGCGTTGATTGAATGTTAAAGTGCAATGGCCTTGAGCCGTAACATCAAGCGGCTCACCTCTTTGAGAACGTTCGTCAAAATACTGTTGAAATATATGATTATTATCAACCCAGCAGGCAAATTGCCCTTTGATTGTTTGAATTTCAATATCGGGTTTGACTTTTGTGATGACAGGCAAAGTGACAAGGGCAATAATAATAATGATAATCATTGAAACCATTAATTCTACAAGAGAAAACGCTTTTTTGTTTGTTTTTACCATCTTATAATTACCTCACCGGTGTTTCCGGGGTTGGAGCCTCTTGCGCCGCCTTTTCCGCATACGGAAGTGTAATCAACTACCCTTAGAGGGTCAAAATCGATTTCCGCTTCGGAATATTGGGGCATTTCCCCATCAGCGTTGATGTTTTCATATTCGCTTGGCGGGACTTTACCCGGATACATTCCTCCCTTTGCATAAGCGACAAGCTGATAAGCATCGCGCTTCGTGCCGTCATCGTCAGTTATTTCATTAACTTTATATATTGCAGTGTTTCCGCCGTTTACGTTATCGAGATTGCCGCCTCTGCCAAGGACGATTCTGTATTTGCCTGATAATGTCGGGAAATAGACTTTTATTGCTTCGCCCGCGCTTCCTCCGCGAACGTCGCTTGAATAGCTTCCGCCGCCGACTAATTGTGCGGAATGAAATTCAAATCTACCCGTTGTATCAAAATTAAACTCACAATATATATTTCCGTTAGCATCAGGCGTGTCGTTGTGTTCGCCATCTCTGCAGGAACAAATTAATATATTCGATTTTTTTGCTTTCGGTGTGGATACTTTTGCCTTATTTAAAAGTATCGGAACACTCGCGCTCATTATGATAAAAATAAGCGTGACGCTAATTACTAATTCTGCTATGGTGAATCCGTATTTTCGCAATTCCAACTCCCTATATAAGAATATAATATCTTACGGCACATTTGTAAAATACTTTAAATAATTTTAATATATTTGTATTAATTGTAAAATATGTTAATATAAATTAAAATTAATATGGAAAATAACAGCTTCGGAGTGATGGAATGAAAAAATATACAAAAAAAGCATTCACTATAATTGAATTAATTGTCGTATTTGTAATAATCGGCGTTATATTGATGCTCGAAATGCAGACAATAAACAAAAGAATAAATCAATATGGCCCCGTATATTATAGTGTATACAGTTCATTGAGAAAAGTTGCATATAATATTTTAGCGGATTTAGCTTGTCCGGATTGTATCGGGCCTTATACAACAGAAAACCCCGGCACCCCGGATGAAAGAAAAATCTGCACCTCAACCGGAAAAGAAACATTCTGCCCCGACGGAGCAAGGCAATTTCCCGATAACTTTGAAGATATGTGTGAAAGAATGGCCGATTTTTATAACGCAGTCGGTGAAGTTAATTGTCAAAACAGCGCAACGCGAGCTATTAATGACGATGTAACAAATATTAATGACGAAACGGAAATATTTCGAACCGCAAACGCAGTAAGATTCTATCTTTCCGATTTAAAACACATAACGCTTGACATAAGAGACGAAGACGGCACAGTCACAGGACATGAAAACATCGGCTATTTCATCGTTTATACCGATATAAACGGTTCAAAAGCACCAAACAACATCCGCCACGATGGAACGGACGTCAAACCCGATATTGTACCTTTTGCAATCACAACAAGAGGCGAAGTTGTCCCAATCGGCTATCCTATCTATGATTCAGACTATTTGACGGCGAAAATTCAATATCCTTTTGACGCAAGCGAAGGTTATGACCCAAAAGACCAAATATCAGAGTCATTTAACTTCTATCAAGCGGTCTATGGCGCTTGGGGCAACTATACTTCCACAAGCTCTGAACCCACAGGTACCACGCGAGACATAACCCCAAAATCAGATATATCAATGACTATAAACTTTAATGACTTTTTGCCGGAAGAAGTTAGAACAATCTCAGTATCGGATGAAAGGTATCCAAGCGAAGAAATATTGAGAAAATTCAGAGATGAAGTTTGGCAAAAATCAAGAGACAAAGGATGTAACCCGAATAATTATAATTGCAGAGTAACAGTTGATTCTAACACCACAACAAGGTTCTAGGATAAAATTTATAAAAAGGTGGCCCCAAAATATTACTTTGGCGGCCGGTTTTATTTCATCTTTACAAATAAAATTAGTAAAAGCAAGCCGCCCGGAAATGTTTTTTAGGCTGCTTGCTTGTTGTCTGCTTTTTTAGTATTTGAATTACAAGCTAATATATTTAGCTTTATCAACACCATCTATTTGCGTAATTTTATCTAATGTTTCCTGTTTAACTGTGCTATCTATCGCAATTATCATAATTGATTTTTCGTTTTTGTCGTTATGCTGCGAAACTTCCATACTTGAAATGTTGATTTTGTCGTTACCTAAGACAGTTGCGACTTGAGCTACCATGTTGAGTTTATTTTCATGGGGCACTAAAAGCATATGTTTTTTAGGTTCAAAGCCGATAAAATAGTCGTTTAGGCGAATGATTTTTTTGATATTATCGGAAATTATCTCGGCTTTGACTAAAACTTCGTCTTTATTTGTTTTTATGTTTAGCGTAAGAGTCGTTGATTGTTCGTTTGTCTTAATTGTTTTAACCTCAATTCCTCTTGAAGAGGCAATTATTGGCGCATTAACGTAATTCACGTCCGTCAGATTTTGACTCAAAACGCCTTTTAATATAGCTATTTCCAAAGGCGAAATATCAAGAGCACTCAATTTGCCGCTAACTGTGATATTGAGCTCTTTTATCGCCCCAATACTCAATTGGGAAGCAATTTTTGCGATATTTTCAGATATTTCCATATAGTCTCGAACAGGATCGAGCTTCTTTGGATTGAGCGCGGGGATGTTTATAGCGCTTGTTGCATCCCTGCCTTCCAAGACATTAACCACTTGATGAGCGACGTCAAGCGCCACATTAATCTGCGCTTCGTTTGTGCTTGCGCCAAGATGAGGTGTCAATATTGCTTTTGCACCCAATGCAATGAGGGGTGATTTATCAATATTTTTTTCATCTTCATATACATCAATTGCACACTGCGCAACTTGCCCCATTTCAATTGCCTTAGCAAGTGCTGTTTCATCAATTATTCCCCCGCGAGCGCAATTAATTATTCTAACGCCTTTTTTCATTCGGTTAATTGAATTTGTGTTAATCAAACCGGTTGTTTCTTTGGTTTTTGGGGTGTGAATAGTTAAATAATCAAATAATCCCCAAAAATCATCCAAATGTTCAATGTAGCTATAGCCTTGCTTTTCGACCATTTCTTTATTTGCCCAAGGGTCGTATACAACAACTTTCATCCCCAAAGACGCTGCGACGTTTGCAACATGGCCTCCGATTTTACCGAGTCCCAAAACACCCAAGGTTTTATTATAAACTTCGACACCCAAGAATTTTGAGCGCTCCCAAAGCCCCTGCTTAACTGAATTATCGGCACTCGGGATATTTCTTGACATCGCCATCATCATAGCTATAGTATGTTCCGCTGCGGCGTGGGTGTTGCCATCGGGCGAATTTACAACAATTATACCTTTTTTTGTCGCTGCTTCAACATCGATGTTATCGACCCCGACGCCTGCTCGGGCAATGATTTTAAGGTTTGAAGCGTTTATGATTTTTTCGGTTAATTTTGTTTGAGAACGAATTAAAATCGCATCATACTTTGAAATTATTTTACATAACTCATCTTCTTCCATCGTGGGCAGATTATCGACTTGCGCCGCTTTTTGGACAATATCAACCGCTAAATCGTTGATTTTATCCGTTATTAATACTTTTGGCATCTTTATATATAAACTCCTTTATTTATTTTTTTGGGCTTGGTTTTTTGGTTTATTCTTTTTTAGGGTTATCCTTTGGGCTATCCTTTAGGTAAGTAGCTTTGAGAATACCTGTAGGATTGGATAAATCCGACTGATTCATACATTTTTAAAGCGCTTATTGAACTTAAATCCAATGTCGCATTAAGCTCCGTTATATCGATTATTCCGCCCTGATCAAGCTTGATTATATCTAATACCGCAGATTTAACAAGGTTTTTAGAGAGCTTTTGCCCTTGGTGTTCTTTTAATATCCCGATTAGAGGCAGATTTGCAATCGAATCGGCCGTGACATTAGCCAAACAAAAGCCCACAAGCTTGTTTTCATAAAGAAGGACTTTGCTTGCCTGGGGCAAAAATCTTCCATAGATTGAACTTGTGATTTTATGAGCAATGTCTCTGCAGCCTTCGATAGTTGTGAAACGAGTGTCAAAATTCGTGTCGGAAGAATCTTTGAAAGCTCCGTATATGACTTGGGCAAGCTCTTCAAAATATATGTCACGATAGGGCGTGAGCTTATAGCCTATTGGCATGTCGTTGTAGTTTTGGGTTGTTAATTCTTTTATGAGTTGTTTATTATCTATATCAAAAACCACAACGCTTGTGTCGATGAAGTTAAAACCAAATTGAGCGATTTCCTTTTTAAAGCTTTCTTGAACACCGAGCATCGCATAGCTTACGATTGCGTGTTTACGCTGTTTTTTGGTCACTTCCATGAATTTTTCAAAAAGTGCTAATCTCTTTTTATTAATGTCTTCGGTACCCAAACAATGTATTACAAAAAGCTCGATAACATCATGCTGCACCGTGGTATATGCCAAAAAACCCGTGGGGATAGAATCTTCAAGCAAAATTAAACAAGAAATTAAATCTTTTTTAAATGAGTCAATAAAATCATCATAAACCAAAGGGTCAATTTCAAATTTATAGTCCGTGCGAGCTTTGAGGCGAAAATCGTTATATGCGCCTTGGAATACTCTGAAATATTTTTCTTCTAATAAAGCGATTTCATACATAAAGACAATACTTTCCTGATTTTTGCTTATTGTATCATGGACTTAATCCAATTTTCAAATTTTATGTGTAGTTTTGTATCATATTTTACAAAATGGTAAAAAATTAATTTTTAATATAAAATAAAAATATGTTCGAACTGAATAAAACATTTACTTATCAAAGATTTGTTTTGCTTTGGGGACAAATTGAGGAGTTTTTGATATTAATCGGAAACCTGGGCAAAGACTTTGTCGATGTCATAAAGCGGATTTTGTCTTTGGAGATTAATTTAAACGAAACGATTGAACAATCAAAGCGCTTCGCGTATGACAGTTTACCCATAAGCTTAACCATTGTTTCAATGACATCAGCTATCATTGCAATGCAGTTGGCGCCTGAGCTTGCGCGCCAAGGTGGAGCTGATTATACGGGAATGTTAAGCGCTCTTGTGATGGTTAGGGAGCTTGCTGCCGTTATGAGCGCATTTGCTATCATTTCAATGGTCGGAGCTTCATTTGCTTCTGAAATTGCTTCAATGGCGGTAACGGAACAAATTAGCGCGATGAAAGTCTTAAAAGTCGACCCCATTGCCTATCTTTTTGTCCCAAGGTTCATTGCGGGAGCCTTGTTTATGCCCGTTGTGTTCATAGTTTCGGGGTTTTGCGGACTTGTTTGCGCGGGGCTTGTATCAAACTGGTGTGCGGATTTGAGCCTTTTAAATTATTTCACATCCCTTTGGCATGGGCTTTATATCAGAGATATTTTTATAGCACTGTTAAAAAGCTCGTTTTTCGGTGCAACAATTGCGCTAATCAGCTCATCATGCGGCTACAGCGCCCATGGCGGAGCAAAAGAGGTCGGTTTAGCGACCACAAAAGCAGTCGTGAGTTCGTTTCTTGCAATTGCAATGTGGGATTTCATCTTTGCTTCGGTATTTTATCTGTAAAATAAAAGGGTATTATGACACTAGAAGTTAAAAATTTAACAAAAATATTTGATAATAAAAAAGTTTTGGATAATGTATCATTCAAAGTTGAAAACGGGCAGACCCTTGGCGTCGTAGGGTTTTCGGGGAGCGGAAAATCGACACTTTTAAAAATAATCTCAGGCATTTTAGAAAAAGATTCTGGTGAAATAATTCTTCCGAATAACTCCGAAGTTGCGATGGCTTTTCAATACAGCGCCCTTTTTGATTTTTTGGATGTGTATGATAACATTGCTTTTCCGCTTGTCGAAAGAAAAGAATTTCGAGGAAAATATTCTAAAGACGAAATTACAAAAATAGTCTCTCAAAAGCTCCAAATGGTCGGTTTAGAAGGAATTGAAGAAAAATTTCCTTCCGAATTATCAGGCGGTATGCAAAAAAGAGTCGGGTTCGCCCGCGCAATTGTAACCAATCCCAACGTCATTTTATATGACGAACCCACATCCGGCCTTGATCCCGTTACTTCAACGATGATAGAAGATTATATAGTCAGATTAAAAAGAGAGCTAAATGCCTCATGTGTTGTTGTAACGCACCAATTATCAACCATAAGGCGCGCAGTTGACTATGTAATTATGCTCTATCAAGGTAAAATCGTCTTTGACGGCAAAGTGGAAGACTTTTTAAACAACAAAAACGAATACGCAAGACAATTTGTCACAGCCTCAATTCAAGGGCCAATGAATATCATAGGAAAATAAAACAATAAAATTGAACTAAAAAAGGAAAAATCAATGGATAAAAAAAATTATTCTTCATCTTTAAAAGTCGGCTTATTAACCTTGGGCGCAGTCTCAATTTTAATCTTCACCGTGCTTTGGGTCAAAGGAAGAAGCTTATCTTCGGGTGAACGTATTGATTTAGCCTTTAAAGACGTCAACGGAATGAGAGCAGGAAGTGCAGTTCAGATGATGGGGCTTCGAATCGGCCAAGTCGAAGAAATAACTCCCGTAATTCAAGGGAAAGACAGTTTCGTCAAACTTCGCTTCGTAATTACGGAAAAAGGCGTCAAAGTGCCTCTTGCTTCCACCGTTTCAATCCAGCAATCGGGAATCATCGGGGAACAATTCCTCGAAGTCACCCCGCCAAAGACGGAAGTGAGGTATTTTGAAACATCAAAACCCGATACCGTAATTAAAAAAGACCAGCCCATCTATATGGTTTTATCAAAAGGCGAAAAAGAAATTGCAAGAGTAATTGATGTTGAAGTCGTGAATAAATCTCAATTGTCCTATGAACTTAAGCAATCAATCAAAACCAAAAAAGCCCTCAAAATCTCCTATGCGATTAATCTTGCGGGGTTATTCATAAATAAAGATGATGTAAATATTAAAATCCAAAACGATAAATTATATTTTTACCTAAACGACGGCGAAATTATCCAAACACCAAACGAAAACCTTAAATATACAGTAATTGAGCCGATGAGACTGTCTGATTTTATGGATTTAGGCTTTAGAGCAACACATGCCATGCTTGAAACAAACGACAAAATCAACGAAATTTTATCGGATGAATTTATCTTAAGCATAAAAGATTCCGTTGAAAACATAAATAAATTAACTAAAAGCGCAAACACAACTCTCGACAAGGCTTCCGTTCTTATCGATTCAAGCAAAAACGAACTTACAAGCTTAATTAATCAAAGCGAAGATTTAATCAAAAACTTAAATAAATTAACAATGAATCTAAACGAGCTTATATCCGATGAAACATTGAAAAATGACGTCGTTTCAAGCATCAAATCAGTCGGCAGAATGTCTGATAATATAAACAGAATCTTAGAAGACGACCAAACAAACGAAATTATGTTTAACCTAAACGAAACAATGAGAAACCTAGGCGACATATCCTCTTATGTCAACGAATATACAAAAGACGAAAAGCTCAAAGAAGACATAACTTCAACAATATCTAATCTTTCAAGCATCACTTGCAACATCTCAAAAGTCATGGACGATTATAACAGATTGGACGAAAACGAAAAATTGAAGCTCAAAGACACAATCAAAGACGTTTTAGCCATTACAAAAAATGTCAAAAAATTCTCCGAAAAATTAAACAAGAGATTTTTATTGTTCAGGCTGATGTTCTAAAATACTTTAAAAAACGCCTCTAAACATAATAAATACTATGAAAAATTATAAACTATATTTTCAAAAAATCCACTATGGCGCGCTTAAACCTAATTTATTTACGGGCGCAATGTTATCCGTGTGCGAATTTTTTTATAAAAATATCGTAGTTTTTAAAAATCTTTTATATGAAAAAAATATCTTAAAAGAAAATAGTGTCGATTGTTTTGTGACTTGTGTCGGAAATCTCACAACGGGAGGTGTGGGTAAAACCCCCATTGTAATATATCTTGCAAATAAAAAAGAGCGCGAAGGTAAGCGCGTTGCAATTATATCAAGAGGTTACGGCTCAAAATTGTCGAAATTGGCGGCAAAAAACAGCAAAAACGCCCCTTCAATTATAAAAGATTATGAAAAAATATACTATACAGACGGTTCAATTTGCGGGGATGAAGCATTTCAATGTGCAAAAAACATAAATAAAAACGTAATTATGATAACTTGCCCAGATAGATTTAAAGCGGCAAAACTGGCAACAGAAAAATATAAAGTCGATGAAATAATTCTTGATGACGGCTTTCAAAATCGAAAATTAAAAAAAGACTGTTCAATTCTTGTTCTTGATTCTAAAATGCGCTTCGGAAACAATCATCTTTTGCCCCTTGGGCCTCTAAGAGAGCCCATTCAAGAGGGATTTAAAAGGGCGGATGAAATTATCCTAACTGATAAGAATGATGAAAACCTATCTGATGCTATTAATTGGATTAAAAAAATAAATAAAAAAAATCTTAAAATAAAAATATCCAAAATGCTCCCAAAAAGAATCTATAACGCTCAAACAAAAGCAAATATAGTAAATTTTAGGGAAAGTAAAAACGAAAATGAAAATGAAAGTAAAAAGCAAAAAGCAATAGCATTTAGCGCAATCGGGCAAAATGAGCAATTTTTTAATTTTGCAAAAGAATTTTATGACATAGTCAAATGTCCTTTTTGCGACCATTATAAATACACAAAAAAAGACATTTTGGGTTTAGTCAAGCTTGCAAAAGAAAACAAAACAAATGTTTTTTTAACAACCCAAAAAGACGAAACAAAAATTGCGCCGTTAATCAAAGACCTTTGCGGCTATTGTTTCAACGTCTTAGAGCTTGAGGTTGAATTTTGCGAATAGATTAATTAGAAAGCAAAGTTGTTCATTTCGACATATTCGATTGCTTCATCCATAGAGTCAAAGACTTGGATAGTGTCATTTAAAAATACATATTCCAAAGCCTTCACGACGTCTTCACAGGGTTTAACCAAAATGAACATGCCGTCTTTTGTGCTAATTGCTTTATAAACTTCCGAAAACAAGTTTGCATAACTGTCAGAGAAGATTTTGATATGTTCCATATTGAATATGACGTTCTTTTTGCCCGTCAAAACATTTGCATTAACTTCTTTGACAATTTTGTCGACATATTTTTCGTTATTAACTTTATACAAAGTCAACGTGCAGATGTTGTCGTTGACATAATATCTTGAAAATTCTTCGTTTGCGATTTTTTCGGCAGAATTTGAAATGAATTTTAAGACATTTTCATGCCATTGCGGAGCTTTCGGAATAAATTCATTTATTTCAAGTTTATAGGCTTCTTGAATTATTTGAGGGTTGTCGGTACCCGATATGACAATGATTTTGAAGTCTTTATTTTCTTCGTTTTTGATTTTATTTGCGGCTTTAATAAGGTCAAAACCGTCTTTATAATCGGGCAGATACAAGTCCAAAACGAGAAAATCGAAGTTTTTCTTTTTAAATTCGGCAAGCGCTTCTTCTTTGTTTCTTGCAACATAAACATTCATGCCGATTTTTTGAAGCATGGTTGTGAGCTGAAAGATTGATAGCTCGGTATCATCGACGATTAAGACATTTGTAACTTCCGCAGAAAAGAAGCTCATCGGATAGTTAAAGAAATTTAACTTTCTCTCAATTGCAATGAGCGCGCGAGATACAAGCTCTTTTGCGTCCTCTTGAGTGTCGGCGGCAATTTCGATGTCCGAAAGTTTAAGCAAGTCTTCAAATTGTTCGTTAGTGATGGTGATGTCAGTTTGTCCATCTTGTCCAAATTGGCTCAATTGGCTCATTTGGTCTGTTTGCATATCGGATGCAATAAATTCGTTTTCTATATTTTCCATAATATTCCTAAAATCCTTATAATTTGAATTATACAATTAATCTTTCAAAAATGCCACAATTAATTTTTTATTATATAATAATTAGTATAAATTGAGGATAAAACCTTTCAAAAAGGAGAAAATATGAACGGCACAATTAACACAAAGGCATTCGGAAAAAACGATATTAGAGGGATTTTCCCCTCCGAAGTTAATTGTGAAGTCTTTTATTGGGCGGCAAAAGGTTATGTAAATTTTGTTATAGAAGAATTTAAAAAACAAAACAAAGAAAAAATCCCCCGCGACCTTTTGTTTGCGGTTTGTATGGACGCAAGATTAAGTTCACAGGAGCTTAAAGGCGCAATAATCCAAGGACTCACTTCAACAGGGGCAAATGTTCTTGATTTAGGGCTTGCGCCGACGCCGTTGGGGTATTATAGCGAATTTGCAAAAATCGAACCCGAAATTTTGGAAGGAAAAAAGGTTAGCGGTGCTCTCATCATCACCGCTTCTCATAACCCAAAAGAATATAACGGGCTTAAGATGACCTTTAATCGCCACAGCTTGAATGAAGAACAAATTAAAGAAGTAAAAAAATATACAATTGAAATAAAAGAAAAAAATTCAATCTACAGGCAAATCATAAACGGATTTACAAAAAAATACGATATTATTGAAAACTATCAAAATAAAATCTTAGATTCATTCGGAAAAATAGGAAAAGGAATAAAAATCGTAGTCGATAGCGCAAACGCTACAGGAGGGCTCGTCGCGCCAAAGTTATATCGAGATTTAGGATGCGAAGTTATTGAACTTTTTTCCGAGCCCGACGGCAATTTCCCAAACCATCATCCGAACCCATCCGACATTAAAACTTTAGATGCCGTCAGAAAAGAGGTCAAAAAACAAAAAGCCGATTTTGCGCTTGCTTTTGATGGTGATTCAGACAGAATCGGCGCAATTGGGCCCGAAGGTGAGATAATTTCTGGGGATAAATTGCTTTTAATCTATGCTAAAGATTTAATTGAAAGCCTCAAAATCCATGGCGAAGCACCCACAATTGTCTCCGAGGTTAAATGTTCTCAAATTTTATATGATACAATTGAATCCCTTGGCGCTCGAGCAATCATGGCAAAAACCGGCCACGGCTATATAAAATCGCAAATGAGAGAACAAAATGCGCTTTTAGCGGGCGAAATGTCGGGGCATATGTTTTTTAAAGACAGATACTACGGTTATGATGACGCAATATACGCCGGATGCCGCCTCATTGAGATAGTTGCAAAAAATAAAATAAATAATCCCAATTTTAAATTTATGGATTTATTGAATGATTTTAATGACATTTGTTTATCCGACGAAATTCGTCTCAAATGCCCTAATGAGCTTAAAAAAGAAGTCTTGGACATTTTAAAAACAAAGATAAATGATGAACTTTTTAATTCAAAAATAAAAGAAACAATAACCATAGACGGGCTTAGAATTGTCTTTGATGACGGTTTTGCGCTCATTCGCCAAAGCAACACGGAGCCTGTTTTCACCCTTCGATTTGAAGCAAAAACAAAACAAAATTGCGAAAAATATAAAAATACTTTGGTCGATTTAACTTGTACATTAGTGGATAATTTAACGGGCAAAAAGTCCTAGATTATCTTAGCCAAAGCTCTAAGAAAAAATATAAAAAGTGCTGATATAATATTCATTATGAAAATCAAAAATCAACAAAAATTTAATAACGTTAAAATCCTTTTGACCCTTCTATTTTTAATATTTTCTTCCTGCTGCTATGCTATTAACTCAAATGAAGAACTATCAAAAATGGAAGATTCGATTTTTGGTTTTTCATATTCTAACGATGACGCTCAAAAGCGTCTATCAAGAATTGAAACAAACGTTTTGGGCGTTGTTAATTCAAAATTAACTATCGAACAAAGAATTAAAAAATTAAACGAGGCAATGGGTTTTGAGACAATTGAAGAAAGTCAAAAACCCGCCTATGAACTGAATCAAGAAGAAGTCGCGGGGATAAATTACCCTCAAATTGATTCTCTTGAATATCAACTCTTTCAAACGACTTATGAAAAAGAAAACATCTATAAAAGGCTTGAAAGGCTTGAAACAAAGCTCTTTGGCTCTGTTCAAGACGGGGCATTATCTTCCCGAACGGAAAGATTAAAAGCTTATATTAATAAAGACCAAGTGGCTCAAAACCCATATTCAAGTCCCTATCAATATAACCAAAGACCCTATAGCCCGACTGATGACGTCTCAAGGTATATGGGTTCACAAAGTAAATACGATAATTCCGACATTCATATCCAATTGGCGGGGCTTGAGAGCATACTTTTTTCAAAAACATATTCCCAAGACCCCGTGGGTTTAAGGCTTAACCGACTTGAAAGAAAAATATTCCAAAGAGACTTTTCTTCGGATGATGATTACCTTAGAATCCAAAGACTCCAAGCCGCCGCAAGCGCTCAGCAGACAGCAAAAATCTATGAAGCAAATAAATTTCAAAAATATGCTTCAACAGGCATGCAGATAGGTTCTATAATTTTAATGATTTTAGCTTTGATATTGTAATTGAGCTTTTATTTTATCTTACAAAATTTGTAAACACGGCATCTTCTTGAATTGGCGGATTAACTCCCGTTTCTTTTCCTAATTTTATTAATTTTAAGAAATATGCCATATTTTTTGCCACATAGCGCAAATTTTGCATACCTTCAAGGTCATTATTTACTTGCCCCGGCGTTTGTCCATAGACATTATTCCAATATCTTCCCGAAATTATGGGCATTTGAGCGATTGTAAAAAATTTATTTATTTGATCTAACGTAGCGCTTGTCCCTGCTCTTCGAGCAACTGCAACGGCACAAGCGGGCTTCAATGTATATGGGTTTTTGCCGCTTCTCCAGCCCGAATAGAAGGCTCTACCTAAAAATGAAGTAACCGCGCCCGTTGCTCCCGCGTAATGAACCGGAGTGCCCACAACAAGAGCATCCGATTCAATCATTTTTTGAACAAAATTATTTACCCCATCATCATCAAACACGCATTTTTTAAGCTTTTCACACCCTCCGCAGGAAATGCAAGAGACGACGGGTTTTACTCCCACATGGACAATTTCGGATTCGATATTATCATCTTCAAACACTTTTTGCATTTCACAAAGCGCAAGATAAGTGTTTCCGTGCTCATGGGGCGAACCATTCAACATTAATACTTTCATTTCAAAAACCTCCAATAAAATAATTCATTTCATTATCATATTTTTATCATTTTTTTGGAGATTTTTCAAATAGTCTTATTCAATTAATTATATTTTTTATCTGTATAAATTTAAAATTGCCCCGAAAAAACATTAACAAAATTTAAATTTATAATATAATTTTTATATGATTGAAAGATATTCGTTGTTGCCCATGGCTCAAATTTGGGACTTGGAAAAAAAATTTTCATACTATCTTGAAGTTGAACTTGCAGTAATTAAAGCGCAAGTCGAGCTTGGAAATTTTGATTATGAAATTTATGAAAACATCAAAAAAACTGCAAAATTTGATATTAAAAGAATTGATGAGATAGAAAAAGTCGTTCGCCACGATGTAATTGCGTTTTTGCAAAACGTTAATGAAAATGTCGATAAAAAATATAACGTCTATATCCATAAGGGTCTAACAAGCTCCGATATAATAGACACCGCCTTCGCCCTTCAAATAAAAGACGCTTCAAGAATAATTAACGAGGATTTAGATAAATTAATCGCTCTTGTTAAAAAGAAAGCTTTTGAATATAAAAATGTTCCCTGTCTCGGGCGAAGCCACGGCATGGGAGCGGAAGTCGTCACTTTCGGGTTTAAATTATTAAATCTTTTGGATATGTTAGTGCGATCAAAAGACAGATTTAATTATGCCTTAAACGATGTTTTGGTGGGGCAAATATCAGGCCCTTGCGGAACGTATTCTAATATTGATATTGAAGTTGAAAAAAAGACCTGTGAAATTTTAGGATTGAAACCGGCCAAAATCTCGACTCAAATAATTTCAAGAGACAGGCATGCCTGTTTTATTCAAGCGTTGAGCCTGATAGCAAGCGTTATAGAAAATTTTAGCGTTGAAATAAGGCACCTTTCCCGTTTTGAAGTGGCTGAAGTTGAAGAAGGATTTCAAAAAGGTCAAAAAGGCTCTTCTGCCATGCCGCATAAAAAAAACCCAATCTCAAGCGAAAACCTTTCAGGCCTCGCTCGAATCATAAGAAGCAACACTATTGCTGCCTTAGAAGATATTACCTTGTGGCATGAAAGAGATATATCTCATTCTTCTGTTGAAAGGGTAATTTTTCCCGATAGCACCATATTAATCGATTATATGCTCAATCGCTTTTATAATGTAATTGAAAACCTCGTTATAAAAAAAGAAAATATGGCGCTGAACCTTAATAAATACGGAAAAATCATCTATTCTCAAAGCTGTCTTTTAAAATTAATCGATAAAGGCTTAACTCGCGAGGCCGCTTACGAAATAGTTCAAAAAGAAGCGCTTGACGCTTTTTCAAACCCCAAAACGGGCGATTTTGAAAAAAATATGGAAAAACATCTTTCAAATGAAGAATTAAGAGATTGCTTTAATCAGGAAAAATATTTAAGAAATATTGATAAGATTTTTGAGCGCTTTAAGTAATTTTTAAGCGTAACTTTCAATTAATGCTTTAATATTATTATCATCAATACTTAAAATCATATTTTTATCAAGCATATTTTTCTTATTAAGAAGAGATAATACGGATGCAATTTTCGCGCAATTTGTGTAATTTTTGTTATCAAGGTTTATTTTAAATTTTTGAATTAAAATATCGCTATAATCAAGCTTTAATTCTTTAATCACTTCAAGCGCCAGATTAAATCTTTGCTCCTCATAGTGTTCAATTGTATCTAATTCATCTTTTAAATTATCAAAATCAAGCTTTAGCGAATTTAGGTAATTTGAAATGTTTCTAACCTCGTTTTTTGTGTTTCTGTCAAGGTCAAAAGTATAAATATCGTTTTTGTTAAATTCATCAAATTTTGTTTTTGCTAAAAACAGGATATTTTTTGAATATTGATTATTAAAATTTGAAAGATATTTTAAAATTCCATAAACATCCCAATAATATACGCTTTCAAGGGAAATGTTTTCCGGGTAATTTTCAATTATTGTTTGAACAAATAAACAAATCTCATCCTCGCTCTCATCATTATTTAGAATTTTTGAAATATAAGAAAAATCATATAAATCTAAGATATTTGATATGATATTTGCGCTAAAAGGGCTTTTAAAGGCATTTTGAATAACGAATTTAATATTATCATCATTTTTAAAATCTTCTTCATTTTTATAATTAATTATAAAATTATAAGCTTTCAATTTTTCAAATTCATCATTGGAATTTTTTATTAAATCTTTAAAATAATCTAAGACTTCGCTATTTTTAAAAGCGCACAATGCCATCGCGCAATTGCCTCTTAAGGGTTCAAAATCGGTCGTTTTTGCTTCGTTAATTAAATAATCAAGCGCGAGCGGGTCATTTATGAAATAAAAATATTTTGCGCAATAGGCTTTTTGGTCGTTTCCGCCTTTTTCAAAAAGCTCGAGGATTCTATCTGTTAAATCGTCATCAGCAAATTTCAGCCAGGATTTAACTATAATATCTTCAAAATCTTCGCAATATATTTTTGAAAATTCAAAAATTAAATCTAAATCATTAATGTTAATTATCTTTACAAAATCATTTATAATTCTTTGTTTAATATTTGGGAAAATAAAATCGCAATTTTTAACCAAAAGCTTGAATTGCTCTATATTTTTAGATTTTATTAAATTCGCTATTGTATTTTTTGATACATTAATATCTTTTGAAATAAGATTTTTGATGAAATTTTCGCTTTGCATAATTTAATTATTACATAATATCCATTTCTTGTGTATAATGAATCTATATTATATTTGTTTTTAAAAAAGGTGTTATATGCAAAATTTAAAATATAAAAAAATTCTTCTTAAAATCTCGGGAGAAGCTCTTTTGGGTACTCAACAATTCGGAATTGACCCAAATCCCGTTCATAACATTTGTACGGAAATTAAAAAAGCCTATGACCTCGGGGTTCAAATCGCCCTTGTTGTGGGCGGGGGAAATATCTTTAGAGGTGTCAAAAATTCTTCCAAACTTGGGATGGACCAAGCCTCAGGAGATTATGTAGGAATGCTTGCTACCGTAATGAACGCTATTGCACTTCAAAGCGAATTAAGAAAAATCGGCGTCGAATGTCGAGTGCAAAGTGCAATTGATATTGAAAAAATTGCCGAACCTTATATAAGATTTAAAGCTATAAGACACCTTGAAAAAAACAGAGTCGTGATTTTTGCAGCCGGTACAGGTAATCCCTTCTTTACGACTGATACCGCAGCAGCCCTAAGAGCCGCTGAAATCGGAGCGGACGTTATGCTTATGGCAAAAAACGGGGTGGATGGGATATACAGCTGCGACCCCAAGATAAATACAAATGCGAAAAAATATGATAGAATAACTTATGATGATATTATCGTAAACGGCTTAAAGGTCATGGATTTAACCTCATGTGCTTTATGCAAACAAAATTCAATTCCTATATGCGTTTTTGATTTTAATTTAAAAGATAGCATAATAAAAATTCTAAACGGCGAAAATATAGGAACAATCGTTGAATAGTATAGTTTTTATAAAATATTTAGGAGAGAAAAATGTCAATTGATGAAATTAAAAAACAAGCTCAAGAAAAAATGGATAAATGCATAAATCAATTAAAAAAAGATTTATCAACAGTGAGAACCGGAAGAGCTAACCCTCTTATTTTAGATAAAGTTTTGGTTGATTATTATGGAGCTCCAACAGGTTTAAGACAGCTTGCGCAGGTGAGCGTATCGGAAGGTACGACGCTTGTTATCGCTCCTTTTGATAAAGGAATAATTAAAGAAATTGAAAAAGCAATCGTAAAAGCCGAAATTGGAATCACTCCAAACTCCGATGGCATCGTGGTTCGTCTTGCTTTTCCTCCTTTGACGCAAGATAGAAGAAAAGAAATCGCTAAACAAGTTAAAGCAATGGGCGAAGAATCTAAAGTTGCAATAAGAAACGTCAGGAGAGACGCAACAGATGCCGTAAAAAAACTTGAAAAATCACTGAATCTTCCCGAAGATACAATTAAAGACGGGGTTGATCAAGTTCAAAAAGTTACCGATAAATTTGTCAAAATCGTGGATGAAACAATAAGCGCAAAAGAAAAAGAAGTTATGGAGATATAAATTTGGAATCTTTTGACGAAAAATCAAACAGTGAAGAAAAAAATGTGAAAAAAAATAAATTGCTTAGGGTTATAACAGGCATAATCACTTCGGTTATTGCCCTAAGTGCAATTGTTTTGGGTTCAATTCCTTTGTTTGTTTTGGTTTTGGTAATAATTATTCTATGCTGCAAGGAATATGTCAAAATCCTAAATCACAAAGGTTTTCACCCGAGCTTAACCATCATGCTTTTTGCAAGCATCGTTTTTACGACTTTGACTTTTCTTCATCGGTTTGATTTAGTCCCCTCCATGCTCACTTTAACGATTATGGCATCGTTTTTATCCGTCTTATTTAAAGGCAGACAGCCTTATATAGTCAACGTCGCAACGACGATTTTAGGCGCTCTTTATTGCGTTTGGCTTCCGTGTCACATTCTTTTAATCAGGCAAATCGGCCAAAATAACGTCGGGGCATTCAAATTTGTCATCTCAAACGGCTTATGGCTATTGTTGTTTGTGTTTATAGCGGTTGCAATAACGGATATTGGCGCATATTATTTTGGAGTAAATTTTGGAAAACACAAGCTTGCCGAAGTCATTAGCCCCAAAAAAACAATCGAAGGAGCTTTAGGGGGCGGAATTTGCGCAATTTTGATTTCTGTTTTGGGAATTTTTTATACTGATTTAAATTTATTGGAAGCAATTTTCGGGGGTTTAATTATAACATTATCAGCCCAGCTTGGAGATTTATCCGAATCTTTAATTAAAAGAGATGCCGGAGTTAAAGATTCAAGCAACATCTTGCCCGGTCATGGCGGCATGCTCGATAGGTTTGACGGATATATCTTTGCAATTCCCGTTGCATATTATTATTTCATGCACTTCACTTTCACCTACGGGCAAAATGTTTTCATAGAATTTTTTAAATATTTTCGCGGGTTTTTAAATGTATATTTCTGATAATTATGAACAAAAGCTAACAGATTTTCAAAAAAAATATGACCTTGATTTTAAAAACATTGACCTTTTAAAACAAGCCTTCGTCCATTCTTCATACACTTATGAAAATTCGCTTGATATTATTGAATCTTATGAAAGGTTGGAGTTTTTTGGAGATGCCGTTTTGAAGCTCGTTGTGAGCGATTTTTTGTATAATTCGTTTGATTATCAGGAAGGCGAATTATCTAAAATGCGCTCTATTATTGTATCAGACGATAATATATATAATTATGCGCTTCAATTAAATCTCGATGAATTGATAATTTTGGGCAAAAACGAAAATAAACAGGGCGGAAAAAACAAAATCTCAATTCTTGCTTGCGCCTTCGAAGCGCTTTTGGGGGCGATATTTATTGAATATGGCGATTTTGGCTATAAAAAAATTAAAGAATTTATAAAAAATAATTTTTTGGATGACATCTTGTCTTTTGATAAAAAAATGGACACATTGAACCCAAAATCCATTCTTCAAGAATATACTCAAAGCGTCAATCATAAGCTTCCCGAGTACATTTTGATTAAAGAAGAAGGCTTGGAACACGATAAAATATTTTATTATGACGTTAAATTTGAAAATAAAATCATCGGCTCGGGCTGCGCAAAAACAATCAAAAAAGCCCAAAGCGAAGCGGCATTTGACGCTATTAAAAAATTAAATTTAATTAAGGAAGAAAACCAAGATGGATAACATTAATTCATATCCAATTATTTCGCCATCCATACTCTCGGCGGATTTTGCATGCTTGAAAGATGAAATCAAGCGCGTTGAACCTTATGTTCCTTGGATTCATATTGATGTAATGGATGGGCATTTTGTCCCAAACATCACTATCGGCGCTCCTGTTGTTAAATCAATTCGAAAAGTGACGGATTTATTTTTGGATGTTCATTTGATGATTGAAGACCCCGGGTTTTATGTTGATTCTTTTATTGACGCGGGAAGCGATCTTATAACATTTCATTTTGAAGCGGCAAAAGAAAAAACTCTTGAAATTATAAAAAAAATTAAATCAAAAAACATCAAAGCAGGCCTTTCAATTAAGCCAAAGACAGATGAAAAAGAAATTATAAAATACCTCGATTTTCTTGATATGGTTTTGATAATGACCGTTGAACCGGGCTTTGGCGGACAAAAGTTTATGGAAGATTGTGCTAAAAAAATCAAAACTATAAGAGAATTTTCTAAAGATATTTTAATTCAAGTCGACGGCGGAATTAACGATAAAACCGCAAAAACATGCCTAAATTTGGGCGCAAATTGCCTTGTGAGCGGAAATTATATCTATAAATCCCCCGACATAAAATCCGCTATCCTTAGCCTCAAAAATTAATTTTAAAAAGGAAAAATTATGCCAAATGAAATTTCAAAAATTTATAACGATATAGCGCAATTGCTTGAATTTGCCCGTTCAAAAGCTTATCACAGCGTTAATTCGATTATGGATGAAACGTATTGGAAAATCGGGCAAAGAATCGTTGAAGAAGAACAAGGCGGCACCTCAAGAGCACAATACGGAACAAAGCTAATCGAAAATTTATCAAGATATTTAACAGACACATTCGGCAAAGGCTTCTCTGAAGCGAATTTAAAGAACATGCGCCAATTTTATCTTTATTGTCCCGAATTCGACAGACAGTGTCTGGCGAATTTGTCTTGGTCAAATATAGCAAGGATTATAAGGATTGATAACCCCGAAGAAAGAAATTATTATTTGAATGAAGCTTCTTCGCAAAATTGGTCTTATCGTCAGCTTGAGCGCAATATCAAAAGCGGATACTATCACAGGCTTCTATCAACCCAAAAAGCACTTGCGGATGAAATTGAAAAATGTCTGCCCGTCGTAATTGACCCTAAAGAATTCATCAAAGACCCTTATGTATTAGAATTTCTTGATTTGCCCGAAAATATCGAAGGAAAAGAAAACGAGCTGGAATCAGCTTTAATTAGCAATTTACAAAAATTTTTGCTTGAACTTGGCAAAGGTTTTTCTTTTGTTGCCCGTCAATTTAGAATAAGCACCGAAACAGATCATTTTTATGCGGATTTGGTATTTTATAATTATCTTCTTAAATGCTTTGTTGTGATTGATTTAAAAACAACAAAACTAACCCACGCTGACATTGGGCAGATGGATATGTACGTTAGGATGTTTGATGAACTCAAGCGAGGCGAAGGCGACAACCCGACAATAGGTATAATTCTATGCACCGACAAATCTGAGACAATGGTTAAATATTCGGTTCTAAAAGAAAGCAAACAAATCTTTGCAAGCAAATATAAAACGATTCTGCCTTCTGAAGAAGAACTTGCCGATATGATTCAAAGGGAAAATATGAAATTATTATCCCAAAATCAATCTCAAAATTAACTCTTTACTTAATCTTTAAAATGACCTAATCTAAATAAAACACCGTTACAACTTTGTGAGATTCTTCCGCAAATTCAACAGCTTTATGCAATGTATTTGATGAATGCGACAAGAAACAGATTAATTGCTGACATTCCGAGATTATCTCGCGGTTGCAGATTCTGCTGGCATCGGCCAATGTCATCATGGCTCTGTCGGGGTGTTCGATGATATTCGGTACACCTATAAGCTGGTCTTGAACGTCAGAGGGTTGTTGACCTATTGTTTGAGGAAGAATAATTTGAAGTTTATCAGGATTAGCTTTGAGCGCGCCTCTAATAGCGGCAGCGTTTGTTCCTGATGAACCGCCTGATGTGATTATGGTATTACCTTGCATAACAAGGCTTGTAGTCAATGTTTCTATAATTTGTTGATGAGTAATCGTAAGATTTCTTGAACCGATGATTGCGATTTTTTTGGCACTTTGTCTAATTGTTGCAAGCTCTTGCGCCAACACGTCAACATCGTCACCTTCTTTAACTTCTACTTTATCCATATCTTCAAGAGGAACCATAATCGAGGGCGGATTTTGTTTGTCGAAATTTTCTTCCATATTTTTTATTTATTCCTTTAAAATTTTTCCTATATAATATTGAATATAATAATATCATATTTTATTATTTTTGAAAATACTTTTTGTGGGAGTTTTTAATCGTAATGCATACTGTAAGCGAATTTCTTCAAGGACTTAATGAACAGCAAAATAAAGCAGTTAATGAAAAAAACGGGACTATACTGGTTTTAGCGGGCGCCGGCTCGGGAAAAACAAAAGTTTTAACATCTCGAATTGCAAACCTTGTTCAAAACGGCGCAAGTCCAAATGATATTTTGGCCGTCACTTTCACAAATAAAGCCGCCAAAGAAATGCAGCAAAGATTATCTAAATACTTAGGAGAAGACGTCGTAAAAAGAATGTGGGTCGGAACTTTCCACAATATCTGCGGAAGAATCTTAAGAAGAGATTTGGAAAGCTATAAAACAAAAGACGGCAGGTCTTGGACAAATAACTATGTAATTTATGATGATACAGATACAAAAACGATAATCAAAAACGCCCTAAAAAAGCTCAATATCGACGAAAAATCATTTGAACCGAAAGCAATAAAAGCAGCTATTTCAAACGCCAAAAACAAAATGCAGGACGCTTTTTCATATTGTTCTTATGCAAAAGACTACTATAATCAAAAAGTCGGCGAAATTTATCTTGAATATGAAAAACAGCTTGCGCTCAATAACGCTCTTGATTTTGACGATATGCTCATGCTAAGCGTCAATCTTTTAAAAGAAAATGAAGAAATAAGGAAAAAATATCAGCAAAGATTTTTGCATATTCTGGTTGATGAATTTCAAGACACAAACAAAGCCCAATATGACCTGATTAATTTTTTATACCCGACAGACGGTTCAAAAGATAATATAGGTTCGCTCTGTGCCGTGGGTGATGTTGATCAATCAATCTATTCTTGGAGGGGAGCGGATTTTAAGATTATCTTAAATTTCCAATCCGACTATAAAAACACAAAATTAATCAAACTCGAACAAAACTATCGCTCAACTGAGGTCATCTTAAATGCCGCAAATGAAGTAATTAAAAATAACGAACAGAGGCTTGAAAAAAATCTCTATTCAAACAAAGGCAAAGGCGAAAAAATAACGCTTTTTGAAGCGGCGGACGATTTTATCGAAAGCAGATACATTGCAAAAACAATTGAAAATCTAAATTATAAAAAAGATGATATAGCGGTGCTTTATCGCACAAACGCTCAATCTCGCTCAATTGAAGAAGCGCTTATGAGCTATTCGATTCCCTATAAAATCGTGGGCGGCTTAAAATTCTATGACAGAAAAGAAATTAAAGACATAATTGCCTATTTAAAACTAATCTACAACAAAAACGATTCTCAATCCCTAAAAAGAATCATAAACGAACCGAAAAGAGGTATCGGCGACACCACCATAAACAAGCTCAATCAATATGCTTCAGATAACTCTATTACAATATATGAAAGCTTAAAACACCTTGATGAGATGGATTTTAACTCAGGCACCAAAGCAAAACTGCAAAATTTCCTCACGTTAATCGATGAAATTTCTTCCTATCAAGACCAATATGAATTATCCGAATTCATTGCCTTTGTTATGGAAAAATCAGGCTATACTTTGGCTTTAAGACAGGATGACAACATCGAAAACCAATCAAGACTGGAAAATTTACAAGAATTTGTAAACGTCGCAAAAGAATTTGAGCAGGATGATTTTGTACTTGACAGCGAAGATGACCTTGGGATGCTCGGAAATTTCCTTTCTCAAGTGGCGCTTGTGTCTGATATTGATGAAATTAACGAAGAGGAATCATCGGTCACTTTGATGACTCTACATGCGGCAAAAGGGCTTGAATTCCCCGTGGTCTTTATGGCGGGGATGGAAGATGGGATTTTCCCTCACGGAAGAAGCCTTGCCTTTGGGGTCACAAACAGCGAACTTGAAGAAGAAAGAAGATTAATGTATGTCGGTATCACAAGGGCAAAAGAAAAACTATATCTAACCTATGCCGACAAAAGAAAAGTTTGGGGAAATTATCAAACAAACCCAAAAAGCAGATTCTTAGATGAAATTCCTCAAAATTTAATTGAAGAAGATTCCAAAAAAACAAAAACACAAAATGGCGGTTCATACCAAAATTATAATTCTTATTCAAATTCATATAATAACGCACACAGCGCCAACGATAACCACAGGTCAAGCTTTTCTTATGCTGCAAAAGCAAAAGAAAATAAATATAAACAAAACCAACAATATCAAAAAAATACACCCGCAAGCTCATATAAAACTTCATCCGCGGCTTCATCCACAGCTTCATCAACAAACAATTTTTTAAGTTCATTAAAAAGAATAAAAGAAAGTTCATCAAAAGTTGAATCCAGCACCCCAAAACCCTCTCAGATACCGACAAAATCAAATAATACAATAATTATTAAGAAAAATAATGCTTCGATAAACGAACAAAAACAAGCTTCAAACGATTCGCCTTCAAAGATTATGGAAATGATTCAAAAGGCAAAAAACCAAGCCAACAACAAAGATAAAGAAAATATCTTTAATCAAAACCGAAAAGAAGGCTTTTTGCCGCTTGGCGCAAGGGTCTTTCATCCCAAGTTCGGAATCGGAAAAATAAGCGAATATAAAGACAGCGGCTATATCGTAGAATTTACAAAATATGGCCAAAAAGAGCTCGATTCAACGATGTCTGATTTGAAATTATTCTAAAAAAATATTTATTTCATTTTGTAAAAGAATTAAAATATTTTATTTTAGTAAATTTTATTTAGATATAGAATCTTTATATGAGCAAAATTTTAATCATAGACGACGATATAGCAATTTGCGAACTCATAAAAATCAATCTTGAATTGCAAGGATATGATTGCATCTATTCAACGGATGCTATTGTCGGTTTTGCCCTTGTCAAACAGGAAGAACCCGATTTAGTCATATTGGATATAATGCTTGGAGAAACTGACGGCTATAGCGTAGCTCAAAAAATCCGCCAAACAAAAGGAATTTCAACAACCCCGATTATCATGCTAAGCGCTCTTAGCGAATTAAACAACAAATTGGCCGGTTTTAACTGCGGAATAGACGATTACATCACAAAACCTTTCGAAATAGAAGAGCTGAAAGCAAGAGTCCTTGCGCTTCTGAGCAGATGTAAAGACAAAAACAGCCCCATATCCGACTCGCTTCGAATCAAAGAAATACTTTCAAAAGGCGACATTACCTTAATTCCCGAAAGCTATGGCGTCAGAATTGCAGATAAACAAATTCAACTAACGCCGATTGAATTTGATATTTTAAATGTACTGATGCAATATGAAGGTTCGATGGTGTCGTCAAAAACCCTGTTAAAAGAAGTTTGGGGATATGATGCGGATGATGAAATAGATACAATAAGAGTTCATATAACGCATTTAAGGGCAAAATTAAACAAAATCTCAGACACAAAAAACAAATACCTTAAAACCATCTATGGCGGGGGATATAAGCTTGTAGCCGATGGCGCGGAAGAAAAAAAATAAGATGGATAAGATTAACAAAAACAAAATAAAACAGTTTGTTGTGCTTTTTTTGAGCATAACTTTTTTGTTTTTATTGAGCTACCAAAATTATGAATTTAAACAAACAAAAAGAATTGATAACATCGCAAAAACAGACGTAATAAACGACAGAGAGCTTTCGCCAAAAGCGCTTTTTAATGAGTCATGGCGCATCATAAAATCAAACTATTATGAGACGAGTTTAAATAAACAATATTTTCAAAAGTGGAAAAAAAGATATATAGGCAAAATCAAAACAAAAGAAGATGCCTATGTCGCAATAAATTCAATGATTGCATCGTTGGATGATCCTTATTCAAAATTTATGAATGAAAATGAATTTCAAGAGCAAAATAATGCGATAAATTCAAAATTATACGGTATCGGAATAAATATCGCCTCAATTTCAGGGAAAATCTATATCGTAAACGTCCTAAAAAACGCTCCGGCTTATAACGAAGGAATTGTTGCGGGAGATATAATTCTAAGCGTCAATAACATAAATGTCCAAGGACAATCGGTCTATTACGTCGCCCAATTAATCAGAGGGGACAATCTGAGCCCGTTGAATCTTGAGATTTTAAGGGGAAACGAGAAATTTGAAAAAATAATAAAAAGAGAAGAAATAAAAGTCAAAACGATTGATTACAAAAAATTATCCGACGACATTGGCTATATCAGGATTTCAAGCTTCATCGGGCTTGATACTTCAAAAGAATTTATTATCGCTCTAAATCGCCTCAAAGACACAAAAGCGCTTGTGCTTGATTTAAGAGGAAACTCGGGCGGTCTGTTTCAAAATGCAATAATTATATCTAATTTATTTATGAAAAAAGGAACAATAGTTAATGTCATCGCTCGTCATGGCAAGAAAAACACCTATAGCGCAACAAACGAAGGCTGCATCTATGATAATCCGCTTGTTGTTCTGGTTGATTCTTCTTCCGCTTCGGCAAGCGAAATATTGGCAGCTGCCCTAAAAGACAACAAAAGAGCAATAATTGTGGGCGAAAAAACGTTTGGAAAAGGCCTTGTACAAAAGGTTTTCTCTCTGCCAAACAAAACGGGCATGAATTTAACCATCGCAAAATATCTTACTCCAAACGGAACAAACATAAATAAAAAAGGCGTAACACCTGATTATATCGTGAATTTAACCCATAACGATTTAATAAACAATAACGATTCCCAGCTCAATTACGCAAAAAATTATCTTGAAAATGAGATTAAAAAAAGCGAACAACCCTTAAAATAATAGCGCAATTTAATACAATATTTACAAAACTATACAATGAAAAAATCTCAAAACAAGCCCCAAGATAGCTTATAGCGCTTACAAAAAGTTTAAAATATGTAAATTGATTTGCAAAATATTTTTCAAGCCCTTATAATTAGCATGTAAAAGTTTAGTATTATTAAATTGAGGTAAAAATGAGTACAGAAATTTTAGAAAAAGTTAAAAAAGTTGTAATAGATCAATTAAGCGTAGATGAAAGCTTGGTTACACCAAACGCATCATTCACTGCTGACCTTGGCGCTGATTCATTAGACACTGTTGAATTGGTTATGGCTTTTGAAGAAGCATTCGGATGCGAAATTCCTGATGAAGATGCTGAAAAAATTGCCACAGTTCAAGATGCAGTTAATTACATTGAAGCTCATCAATAATTAAACCGATTGAGTTGTTAAAAAAGATATAAAATTAGGCTGCAGGAGTATACTTCTCAGCCTTTTTTTCTTAAATTAAACCATTAAAATTTTTTAGATAAATCGAGGAGAAATATGGAAAAAAGACGTGTAGTTATCACCGGCATGGGTATAGTTAGCCCCTGGGGCTGTGGTGTAGATAAGTTTTTTAATGCCTTAATTGAAGGTAAATCCGGTATTAAAACCATCCAAAGAATGACCTTAGATGGGCATGCCGTGACTTTTGGAGGAGAAGCAACCACTTTTGAAGATGAAGTGAAAGAAAAAAACCTTCTTGACCCAAAAGAAATGAAAAGAATGGATAGATACACTCAATTCGCTTGCGTGGCATCAGATGAGGCAATGAAAGACGCAAGGATTGATATGTCAAAAGAAGACCCCTATCGCGTGGGCGTAATCGTAGGCTCCGGTGCGGGCGGTTTTGATACTTTTGAAAAACAGCATAAGGCAATAATAGATAGAGGCCCTACCAAATGTTCACCCTTCACTATTCCGATGCTTATAGCAAATATGGCAGCGGGAAGGGTTTCAATGCGCCACGGGGCAAAAGGATTAAATAAAGCAATTGTCACAGCCTGCGCCACAAGCGCTCATTGCGTGGGCGATGCTTTTAGATCAATTCAATTTAATGATGCCGATGTCATTATCGCAGGGGGTGCTGAAGCCGTTATGACCCATATCGGAATTGGGGCATTCACTACAGCAAGAACGCTATCAAGAAGAAACGATAACCCAACTGCTGCTTCAAGACCCTATGATAAAGACAGAGACGGTTTTGTAATGAGCGAAGGCGGTGCAATATTAATTTTAGAAGAATTAAACCATGCGCTAAAAAGAAACGCAAAAATTTACGCCGAAGTCGTAGGCTACGGTCAAACAGCCGATGCTTATGATATGGTAGCGCCCGACCCAACGGGCGTCGGGGCTGCTAAATCAATGGAGCTGGCTGTTAAAAATGCAGGGATTGAACCAAAGCAAGTCGATTACATTAATGCCCACGGCACATCAACTCATCTTGGAGACATTGCCGAATCTCAAGCAATTAAAAGAGTCTTTGGAGATTTAGGCACAAATAAAAACCTCAAAGTCTCATCCACAAAATCAATGCACGGCCATATGATTGGAGCAACGGGGGCGGCAGAAAGCATAGTTTGCGTTAAAGTTTTACAAACGGGAATAATTCCCCCCACAATCAATCTTGAAAACCAAGATGAAGAAGTTGCAAACTTAAATTATGTTCCAAACAAAGCCCAAAAAGCCGATGTTAAATATGCAATGACAAATTCATTCGGTTTTGGCGGACAAAACGCTTCATTGCTGTTTAAAAAATATAATTAAATATAATTAAATTTATTTCAGAACAATTTTAAATATCTCAAAATCATCTATAAATCAAAAGCGGTAAAAGAACGATTCTCTTGCCGCTTTTGCAATAATATCTTAGTTTTAAAATTTAAAAAACTCTTATTTTAGAAGCGCAAACAAATTTCACTCATCTTTTTCATAAATCGAATATTCTTTTGATTGCTCTTCCCAAACTTCTCTATCTAAAGTCATCGCATGAGACCAGAATTTTTCAATTTTGTAGTTTTCTCTGCTTTCATAATGCATTATATGAACGACAACATCGCCATAGTCCAAAAGATTCCAGTAATTTTGTTTTTCTGTTTCATCACCGAGAGGGATTCTTTTGAAATAGTCTTTGATTTTTTTTCTCACGGTTTGAGTAAGCCCTCGGACTTGAGTAGTTGAGGTTCCTGTGGCAATAATAAAAAAATCGGAAAGCGAACAGACGTTTTTGACGTTTAATATTACAATATCTTTTGCTTTATTGTCGTCTAAGATTCTTGCTATGATTGAAGCAAACTTTTCGCTTGGGATTTTATTTTCTTCCATTTTTTATACGTTTCCTGTTGTCGAATTTTTGTCATCTTCCAATGCTTTTATATCGGCAGCACCGACCTCATCTTCCTGATAATTCAAGTTATTGTTAATATCGATGTCGATATTGACTTCGCCGTCTATCATTTCAATTTCGTTTTTTTGATATTCTTTGACTTTGCCGTCTTCGAGTTTGACGTTTACGGATTTTTTCAAGAAATTAACCATAAACACTTTTCCGACCCCATCGGGCGTCATTACGCCGGAGCCCACGGGAGGAAGGATTTTTGCGGCATCGAGATAGTTTTTATATTCATAATTTAAGCAGCACAACAATCTTGAGCAGGCTCCGGTGATTTTGCCTGACGACATCGGAATCCCTTGATCGCGGGCAAGTTTTGTGTTTACCTGTTCAAATTTCTTTAAAAAGCGGCAGCAGCAATAATCCTGGCCGCAGACGCCTTGGCCTTGCAAAATAGACGTTTCGTCCCGAACACCAATGTGCCTTAGGTCAATTCGGACTCTTTTAAATTCTTGGGTTAAGTCTTTTAAGAGTTCCCGAAAATCAACACGCTCCGGCGCCGTATAATAAAATGTGATTTTTTTTCTGTCAAATGTGTATCTTGCTTGGGTAAATTTCATCACAAGATTTCTTTTTTGCGCCAAATCGCGGCACTTATAAAAAGCCTTTATCTCAAGCTCTTTTTGTTCCTCATAAGTTTTCATATCTTCTTCGTTCATAATTCGAACGACGCTGTAGGGTTCGGGCTGGAATTTTTCCCAGGTTTTTTGAATTTGGCAATTAACCAAAAAAACCTTAAAAACTTCTTCGCCCTTGTCGGTTCGAACTAAAACATATTGCCCATGCTTAATATTAGCGTTTGGCGAAACTTTGAGCGGATGAAATTGATTTTTAATAACTCTTATTGCAAATTTCATAAGTTAATTATAAGCGAAAAATTAATTAGTTGCAAAAATTGGTTACTTTTATTTATTGTCGAGTTGGGTAATTTATTTTATCGGTTCGATAATGTAATTTTAAATTATGGAAAAAACCATTGAAAACTATAATTTAATTATCAACAAAAATGAAAAAGTCATCGCAAACATTTTGCATGACATAAAAAGCCCGCTCTACAGCATCAAAATCGCCCTTCAAAATAAGCTTGAAAACGAATTAAACAAAGATATTTTTGAAACGACGCTCGATATTATTCAATATATCGAAAATTTTTTGATGAACTACAGTTTTAAAGAGGGCAAATTCGACAATAAAATCAGTCTCTTTGACGTCAAAAAAATAATAGATAAAAAAATCGAAGACTATAAATATATTTTCATAGATAAAAATATCCACATCGATATGATTTTGGAAGACAACAGCAGCTATTTTATAGAAAACATCGAAATTTTTATCTCAAGCATCATAGGAAACATCGTCTCAAACATTGCTTTCCACGCCTCTAAAAACGAAATTGCCGTGATGGAATTATACAGAAAAGATAATTTTGTCATTGTCGAATTTCGAAATTTTTATGACGAAAAGACGGACAACTTCACGCTGGGGCTCGATTTTTGTAAAGAACTTGCAAATTTTACCAATGTTTCAATCAAATTCAGCAAAACCAAAGATATGGTTAATGTGAAACTAAAGATTCCGAATTTAAAATCATTGAATTTAAAAAGATGAATCATTAGAATCGGTTGCGCTTGGGGTTCGAGCGCAGATTTCAGCGAGAATTTTCGATATGTCATAGCCGGATAGAACAACTTCTAAAATCAATTGCGAATTGATTAAGATTTTATCGCCATATTCCATTGTCTCAGGATCGAGCATCAAAAATTCGACAAAGTCATCTCCGACATAAAGAATTTTTCCGAATTGCGCATCTGTCGCCCAGCGAAGAAATACGAGCGTTTGTTCAAACATTTTTAGTTTTTGTATCATCCTCATATTAATATGATATGATTAATTTTAAGAAAGTCAATTCAATTTATCGTATTATTGTTACATTGTAAAGATGCAAAAAGAAAAAAGATATTACCCTTATTCTAAATATTTATTTGAAACTTTTGGCACAAAAGTCTATAAAATCACCCTTGATGGCGGATTTAACTGCCCAAATCGAGATGGTACAATATCATCGGGCGGATGTATTTTTTGTGACGAAGTCGGAAGCTATTCAAGGTGCGCTAGTGATAATTTAAGCGTAGCTCAACAAATAAAATCAAGCATAGAGCATTTGAGCGCCCAATTTAAAGCAAAAAAATTTATCGCATATTTTCAATCTTTTTCTAATACCTATGCAAATCTTGAAAAACTTCAAAAGACCTATGACGAAGCGTTTTGCGACGATAGAATAGTCGGAATTTCAATAGGTACAAGGCCTGATTGCGTTGATGATAATAAACTTGATTTAATTAAAACCTACAAAAACCCTTGGATTGAATACGGGCTTCAAAGCGCAAACGATGAGACATTAAAACTTATTAATCGCGGACACGACTATGAATGCTTTAAAAATGCCGTAATTGAAACGAAAAAAAGAGGGATAAAGGTTTGTGCGCATATTATTTTGGGCTTTGAAAACGAGACAAAAGAAATGATGCTAAACACCGCAAAAAAGCTTGCAGAGCTTAATATAGACGGGATAAAAATCCATATGTTAACGGTATTAGCCGATTCGCCCTTATATAAAAAATATAGCCAAAAGCCTTTTTATTTAATGGATATGGAACAATATTGCGAAATTGTCTGCGATATTTTAGAGCTCTTACCTAAAACCACAACGATTCAAAGAATCGCAGGCACGGGCTTTAGCGAGACAACCATCGCACCAAAGTGGGTCAATCGAAGGTTTGAGATATTAAATATGATTGATAAAATTATGGTTCAAAGAAATTCTTATCAAGGGGAAAAATATAGTCCCTAATCTTCCCCCCTTTTTTATTTTTTAGTTTTAGTCTCACTTTGCTTACCTTTGGTTTTCCCCATCAAGCTTTTATTGTCTTTTTTGGCCTTCCTTTAGTCTATCTTAGCCTTCTTTTGCCTTCTTTTAGCCTCTTTTAGCCTCTTTTCACGACCGTTGCAATCGGTTCGCCATAGCTGTCGAAATGGCCCGAAACTTCTTCAATTGTGTATGAAATTGTGTTATCTTTTTTCTTTAAATCATCCGCAAGCTTAATAGCATCTGTGATATTGCTAAATTCGCCCATTAAATCGGCATTATATTGACCGCTTTTTTTAACCATTACATTATACATAATTTTTTTCTCCTATATCTAAATAATATCTCAAAAATTAAATAATATCTTAAAAAAATATAAAAAATAATATATAAAATAATATATAAAAAAGGGGGGGGATAATATAAAAATGGGAGGCCAAAAAAATATTAAAAAACATTAAAAAGGGAATTAAGCCAAATAAAAAGCCTCTTTTAATTCAAGAGGCGATACTTTTAAAGGGGTTATAAATAAAAAATTAAAATGTAGGGGTTAGGTTGTTACATATATATAAAGTATATATAAAATAAATAATTGCTATATATTCTAATATTGTTACAATTCTTAATATTAAATCTTTGAAACCACCACAAAAGCAATCGCCTTTTGCTTTTCGTGGGATATTGAAAGAGAAAAATTATAGTTTTTTAATTCATCAATCAAAATATTAATATATACTGACCCGTTTGGATTTTTTAAAATTTCAATTTTATTTAAGGGGATTATTTTATCATATAGGTTGGATAGCGCTTTAATCGCGGCTTCTTTAGCGCAAAATCTGGCCGCAAGATGAGGGGAAGGGAATTTAAAAGAAAAACAATAGTCAAGCTCATTTTTTGTATATATGCGGTTTAAAAAACGGCTGTCTTTTTGTTCATCTTTGCCTTCAAACCTTGAAATATCTTCAATATCGACACCTATATAAATCATAGAAAAATTTTATTATAAAATTTGATATTTCGCAATATTTGTTTAAATAAAATGCCTTTAAAACTGATTTAAAACGGACTTGAAATATTATGGCGATTAAATTCCGCCCCGGATCTTAATCGCCATAATAATTAATTTAAAAATTTTTGTTTTTAGTTTTCAAAAACATAAGCCATCAAGCTTGCTTCTCTTGCTTTTTTAACGGCATTAGAGAGTATTCTTTGATGTTTTGCGCAGGTGCCTGTGATTCTTCTTGGAAGAATTTTTCCGGATTCGGATAAAAATCTTTTTAATTTTGATACGTCTTTAAAATCTAAAGAATCTATTTTATCGTTGCAAAATGCGCAATTTTTCTTCTTTTTAACGTCTTTTAAGTCTTTAGCCATTTTTTTTAATTAATTTCCTTTTCTAGTTTATTCGACCGGATTTTATATATAGTCTTAATACAATTATTTTATTAAATCAAAAATATTTTACAAGTATTTTACAAGTATTTTGTAAGTATTTTACAAGTATTTTTAAAAAAATCCCCTTCCGTCCCTATTTAAAATACATTTAAAATTACTTCTTCAGCGAATAAAGGTTTATGTAAACCCAATAAGATGAAAGGATTTTTTTAATATAGTTTTTTGTTTCCAAATAAGGTATATTTTCAACAAAAATATCAACTTCGTCACTTTTGATATTACTGTCATTGAGCCATTTATTGATATTTCCGGGCCCTGCGTTATATGATAATATCGCAAGATAGTCGTTTTTCTTGAAAAACTGAGTCAAATAGTCAAAATATTTTACTGCGATTTTGATATTTTCTTCTTCATCTAAAAGATTTTCTTTTGTTAGAGGTTTTTTCTCGATAAATTTAGCCGTATCAAGCATAACCTGGCCCAGACCCAAAGCACCGACCGAGCTTTTTGCATATTTATTAAAATGACTTTCTTCCCGAACAAGGCTCATAAAAAGGTAGGGGCTTTGTTCAAATTCAAAAGTATATTTATTTATAATATCTTCATAGACAACCGGGAAAACGAGCTTTAACATCTTGTTTGAAAGGTCGATATGGCTGTTTTTAATATCTTTTTTATCGTTTGAAATTTTGGAAAACTCGTCAAGTGCAGCTTTAATTGACGTTGCGTAATCTCCTTTTTTATTTAAAACCCAAGATTTTATAAATCCGTCATCTATCTTAAGCTCCTCAATTATCTCCCATTCATCATTATTTGCAAGCTCAAGCAGGGTTTTGTCTTTAAATATGAATTCATTTAAGTTATTTATGTCATAGCTTTCAATTTGCTTTTTGGTAATCATTTTTTTTGATTTTGACATCTTAAGCGCCCTTGCGGATAAAAAGGCATAGTAGCTTAAAGGATAGCTGTTTATGACGTTATGAAAAGCTTCTCTGGCTTGTTGGGACTTTTTATTTTTGATTAAAGTTTTAGCATACCAATAGCCGATTCGAGGAGCGTCTTGGGTATCGACGTAGCTTTCAAGGTGTTTTTTTGCTAATTTTTCACACATTTTATATCTTTTTTGATTATAATTAAACCAAAAAACCTCCCAAAGCGAATTTGACGCCCAAACAGATTCCGGATATTTATTCACAATCTCCTCATAGAGCGAAATTTCGCGAACGGATGAACTTATTTGAGCGAGTTTATAAATAATTGTGGGATATAAAAGGCTCGATTGATAATTTACATATAAGCTTTCCAACACTTGGATTTTAGGGGCTTTTGTTAAAACAATCAACCTGTCTATTTGAGGCGAAAATTCCTTTTCATCGACAAAAGTTTCTTTGAGCTTGAGCGCTTTTAGAATTGTCTTTTTTTCTTCCTGGGAATTTTTTAATTCCTTATAACATTTTGCAATTTTATCCCAAGAACTTTCAAAAGGAAGCTTTTTATAGTATTCAAGGGCTTTATCATATTGCATTGTCTCAAAATATGCTTTTGCAATTGTTTCAATATTATCGTTTGTCAAAAATCCTTGATATTGCGACAGTTTTTCAAGAGCGATTTTGGAATATTTTCCGTTTGGCGCGTTATCTAAATATTTTATGTAATAGTTTTTGACATCAGCGGAAGTTTTGATATTGAGCGTTTGGGATAACTGCGCGATTTTAAAAGCTGCGGCAATTCCATAGTCATTTTGCGGATATTTTTCAGCAATGTATTCAAATTTTTGTAATAATAATTTTTCGTCCTTTTTTTCGCTATCCGCGATAAGCGCTTCGTTATATAAAGCCCAAGGCAGAATATGGGGGTTGTTTGTTGATTTTATAATTTCTTTTAATTTAAAATAGGCCGTTTTTTTGTCGTTTAATTTTACCGCGCAGTGATATTGCTTTAAAAGCGAAGTCAAATACAGGTTTGAGATGGGTTTGATTTGTTTAAAATTATAATAAGCGTTAGAATAATCGGCCTTGTTATAAAACTCCGTCCCTTGATTATAGAGCCTTTGAGCATCATTATCACAGGAAGATTTATAAAATATCCCGAAAAAAACAAAAAGGGAAACGAAAACTAACGATATAACCAGAACTTTAATTTTATCCATAATTACAATATAACTTAATTTAATATTTTTGTGCAAATTGTAACTAAACATTTTACTAAATTATCGAATAATGTTTTAAAAAAGTTTTAAAAATACAATTTGATTATGGTTATAAAATATTACGTATATCTTGAATATGATTTTGTTGAAATCGGTTTTTAGTTTTTTTTAAAATGTTTGTTTCTTTTGAACTTTAAAAACTATTTGTCATAATTATTTTTTATAATATAATTTAAACAAAAGCTTAAACAAAGCTAAGGAGGTTTTGGCTGTGGAAATAGTTTTAAATAAAGAAGATTTTTCAAATGGGATTAAAATTGTCGAAAAAATTACCGCTCAAAAAGCAATCCAACCCATTTTATCCAACATTTTAATTGAAACGGTTTCAAACGACAGAGTCAGATTCGCGGCGACTGATTTAAACCTTGCAATCGACTATAAGGCTCCCGCGATGGTCGAACAACAAGGCGCAATCACTTTGAGTGCTAAAAAAATCTCCGAAATTGTCTCAAAACTTTCTTCCGTTCAAATTTCACTTAAAACTCAAGAAGATTCCGACAATATCAAAATCAAAGGTGCAAAAACAGAATTTGACCTCATTGGCTTGAGTGCAAACGATTTTCCTAAAGTAATCGAAGCCCAACAAGGCCAAGACGAAACGATTCTCACGATAAACAAAAATGAATTTTCAAAAGCAATCAAACAAGTAATCTTTGCTGTTTCCTCTCAAGAAACACAAGCGGTTTTAACTGGCGTTTGCGTTACGGTTAAAGACAATATTTTAGAGCTCGCTTCGACAGACGGCAACAGATTAACAAGAATTCAAAAAGAAATTTCAAACCAAATTGAACAAGAAACAAATTTCATCATCCCAGCTAAGACCTTAGCTGAAGTTCAAAGAATTTCTTCGATTGTGGATGATGAAAATATTATATTGAAAATTCAAAAAAACAAAATATTATTTGAATTTGAAAACCTGACCTTCCAATCAAGGCTCATCGAAGGGACGTATCCTAAATATCAACAATTAATTCCTTCTCAAAGTGAAAAAATTATCACAATAGATAGGATAGAATTAATCAATGCGATTGAACGTGTGTCGATTATGGTTAATGACAGAACAAACGTCGTTCGCTTTAATTTCACTCACAATCAGCTTGAAATTTCGGCAGATACCCCCGAAGCCGGACGAAGCAAGGATTATATCGACATAGAATATGAATTTGACGACATGCTGACGGCATTTAACTATAAATATGTCTTAGACGGCTTAAAAAATATGGATTCCAAGTTTATCGAGCTTGAAATATCCGATGTTTTGGCAGCAGCAGTATTCAAGCCGCAAGAAGATAAAAATAACTACATTTGTTTGATAATGCCCGTTAAGGTTCAATAGGTGAATTTATGAAAGTAAGCGTTAAGACCCCTGCAACAATTGCTAATTTAGGCGCGGGATTTGATTCCTTGGGTTTAGCAATACCGATATATAACATTGTCTCGGTCGAAGAAACGGTTTTGCCCGGAAGCGGCATTGAAATTAATATAATCAACGAAAAAAACAACAACGAAAACGATTTTCGAGACATTCCAGTCGATAAAAATAATATCGTCTATAAAGCAATCGAGCTTTTGTATAATTTTTTGGGACAAACTCCAAACGAGCTTAAAATCACAATTAAAACCCAAATCCCAATTTCAAGAGGGCTTGGTTCGTCGTCTTCGGTTATTGTGGGGGGTTTAATTGCGGCAAATGAACTTTTAGGGCATCCGGCGGATGAGAAAGTTTTAATGTCCGTCGCAACGGAAATTGAAGGACATCCCGATAACATAACTCCCGCTTTTGTGGGCGGAGTGACTGTTTCATCTTGGGAAGAAGACGGTTCCGTTATATATCGAAAACTTCCGTGGAATGATGAGTGGAAGCTTATGGTTTGCGTGCCGGATTTTGAATTGAATACTGAAATTTCGCGCTCCGTTCTTCCAAAGGAAGTGCCTATGAAAGATGCTGTTTATAACCTCAAAAGAACGGCGATGTTTATTGACGCTCTTTATACAAAAGACGAAGAACTTTTGAAATTGGCGCTAAAAGACAAGCTCCACCAGCCCTACAGAGAAAAATTAATCCCCGGATTGAGCGACATTATGAACAATTTAAAACACATTAACGGCGTAATCGGGACGGTTTTATGCGGCGCAGGGCCTTCTGTTTTGGTTGTTTATAACGGAATTGGCGCAAGCGAAATTAAAGAAAGCGTTACAAATACTTGGAATTATTTTAACGTCAAAGCAAATTTTATGAATTTACCCATTGAAAAACAAGGCGCAATGAAAATTGTGTAAGGAATTAAATGTCTGACTATAACTTTAAATTTGACTGTATTGTAGTGGGCGCGGGCCATGCCGGAATTGAAGCCTCTATTTGCGCTTCAAAACTGGGTTTAAAAACCCTTTTAACAACTCTAAATATCGATAACATCGGCCTAATGCCTTGTAACCCCGCCGTCGGGGGCCCGGCTAAATCTAACCTTGTTCGAGAAATTGACGCGCTCGGAGGGGTTATGGCAGAGCTTGCCGATAGCACCTATCTTCAATTAAAAACTCTTAATTCTTCTAAAGGCCCCGCCGTTAGAGCCTTAAGAGCCCAATCGGATAAAAAAGAATATAAAGCGCTTGCTCGAAAATATATTGAGCAGCAAGAAAATTTAACATTAAAACAAACACAAATCGTTGATTTAATCGTCGAAAATAACACTATAAAAGGTGTAGTTGATGAACTTGGAATTAAATATTATTCCCCAACCGTCATTTTAACGACGGGAACGAGTCTGGATGGCAGAATATTTATAGGTCAAAAATCATTTCCCCAAGGGCGGCTGGGAGAAAGAAGCGCGCTTGGGCTATCTGAGGCACTAAAAAAATTAAATTTAAAAGTAAGAAAATTAAAAACGGGGACACCCGCTCGAATCGACGGCAGAACAATTGACTATAATAAACTTGAAATCCACGCGGGAGATATTGTTAAAGACAATATGCCATATTTCTTCAGCTTCAAAAACAATCGCCCCATAAGAGAGCAGTATCCCTGCTATTTAACAAAAACAAACGAATTAACTCATAAAATAATTAAAGAAAACCTCTCTTTTTCGCCGCTTTATTCGGGACTCATCACAGGCGTCGGCCCAAGATATTGCCCGAGCATCGAAGACAAGGTCGTAAGATTCGCTCATAACCCTTCGCACCATATTTTTATTGAACCCGAGGGTAAAGACACCTATGAAGTCTATATCCAGGGCTTTTCGACAAGTTTACCAATTGAAGCTCAATTTCAGATGATTCATAGCTTGCCGGGGCTTGAAAATGCTTCAATGATTAAACCCGCCTATGCCGTGGAATATGACAGCGTTTGCGCTTTGGAATTGGATTACGGTTTGATGACAAAAAAAATTAAAGGTCTTTTTTTAGCGGGGCAAATAAACGGCACATCGGGCTATGAAGAAGCCGCAGCACAAGGGCTTGCTGCCGGATTTAACGCAAGAAATTATCTTGATAATAAAGATTACATCAATCTCACGCGCCAAAATTCCTATATAGGAACGCTGATTGATGATTTAATCACAAAAGACATAAACGAACCCTACAGAATGCTCACCTCAAGAAGCGAATACAGGCTCATTTTAAGGCAGGATAACGCCGATATTAGGCTTATGGAGATGGGTTACAGCCAAGGGCTGCAAAAAGAAAGCGAAGTTTTAAGAAAAAGGTTTAAAGAAGAAAATATTGAAAAACAGTATCAAAAATTAAAAGAATTTAAAATTGAACCAAACGAAAAAAATATCGAAATTTTATCAAAATACCAAGAAGGTTTAGAGCTTAAAACAGACGCTTTTTCGCTTTTAAAAAGGCCGAATATCGATTATAACATATTAAAAGAGCTTGGATATAACAGCGAAATTGAAACGGAAGATAAATATCTCATTCGAGACATTGAAGAACAAACGCAAATACTGATTAAATATGACGGTTACATCAAAAGACAGGCAAACGAAATTGAAAATCAGCAAAAAATGGAAAATATAAAGATTCCTTCAAACATTGACTATTTTTCAATCAAACAGATTTCAACCGAATCAAAAGAAAAATTAACAAAAGTGAAGCCCGAAACAATCGGCCAGGCGCTTCGAATCGGCGGAGTGAAGCCTGCGGATGTTTCTGTTTTGATGGTTTTAATTGAGCAGCATAAATTAAAAGCCCATACAACAGACGCTGTTTGCGCTCCCGCAATAAAATAAACTTTTACAATAAAATAAATAGCTTCTTTAGCAATATTTAAGACCTGTTTCATCGCACAAGTGATTAAAATATTCTACAGATTCAACAAGCTCATCTTTTTTAAATATTTCAAAAGTAATTGAAGGATATATATCAATTTCTTTGAGTGTCAAAAGGACGTTTTTTATATCTATGTCTCCTTTAAGAAGGCTTGAATGGGCGTCTTCGTCTTTATAGTTATTGTGAAAATGCATATGTTTTAGCATAATTCCATATTCTTTTATCCAAGAGGATATTGGAATTTCACTATGGAGATTACAATGGCCAATATCAATTGTTGCGCCTAAATATGGAGAATTTATTGCGGCAATGAGGTTTCGAATAAGCTCGGGGTTGGGTTCATGGACATTTTCAATTGTAACCATTATACCGAGTTCAACAAAATTCTTTATAAAATCATTATAAAATTCGATGTTTTTTAAAAAAAACGTATCTTTATATTGTTTTTGTTTCAATAAATTATTAAAACAGGTGTGAAAAATGACTTTTGAAACATCAAAATATTGCGCTAATTCAAGAGTTTGGTAATATCTTTTTATGCTTGCATTTTGAATCAAAGGGTCGCTTGCTGCGATATTAAGATTAGAAAAAAAGCCGTGGAGCGTCACTTCATTATCAAAATCATCTAAGATTGCTCTATATTCTTTTTTATTTTTTTCAAAATTTTCTTCCATTTCAGCCAATCTGCCAAATCTGGAAATTTCAAGCCCAAGGTCAAGGTTGCTCGCTATATTTACAGCTTCTTTAAAATCATGATATGATACAGTGGATGAAATAAATCTTTGAAGTTTCTTGTTCATATAAAAATTATAATTTAAAAAACGCAAAAAATGTATATTATTGAATTATTTTTTAAAATAAAAGAAAGCTTTAAAAAAAGAAAAGTAAAAGAAAACACGGAAAATGAAGATTCGGACGATTCGCTATATGATAATGAAAACGCTTGCGACCATCTTTTCGTCCCGATTGATTCAACAGGGAGGATTCTTGCCTGTTCAAAATGCGGAATGATATATAAATTAAAGAAAAATGAGGTTAATCCCTTCAAAAACTGAAATAAAATAAAGGAGAATAAAATGACAAACGAAGTTTATAATTTTTCGGCAGGACCTGCGGTTTTACCTAAAAAAGTCTTAGAAATTGCGCAAAAAGAATTGCTTGATTACCAAGGTACAAAAATGAGCGTAATGGAAATGTCTCACCGCTCAAAGACATTTGAAAATATTGTAAACGGCGCAATTGAAGATTTAAGAGAATTGTTAAACATTCCAAATAACTATAAGGTTCTTTTTCTGCAAGGCGGAGCGCATCTTCAATTTTCCATGGTGCCGATTAATCTGTTAAAAAACGGTGTAGCCGATTACATCGTGACGGGTCTTTGGGCAAAAAAAGCCTATAATGAAGCAAAAAAATACGGAAATATTAATAAAATTGCAACAAGTGAGGATAAGAATTTTTCTTATATCCCCGATTGCTCTAATTTAGATATTTCGCATGATGCCGATTACGTTTACATTTGCGAAAATAACACAATCTATGGAACAAAATACCCTGTCCTTCCAAACACAAAAGGAAAAACTCTCGTTTCTGATATGTCATCATGTTTTTTATCAGAACCTGTTGATGTTACTAAATACGGGCTTATTTTTGCGGGTGCTCAAAAAAATGTCGGCCCTGCGGGAGTTCAAATTGTGATAATAAGAGAAGATTTATTAAGAGATGAATTACCGGTTTGGGCGCCCACGATGCTCAATTACAAAATCCATGCGGATAATAACAGTATGTACAACACTCCTCCCTGCTGGGGAATATATATTTGTTCTTTAGTGTTCAAGTGGCTGAAGGATTTGGGGGGACTAAACAAAATGAAAGAAATAAACCTCAAAAAAGCAAAAATTTTATATGACTTTTTGGATAATTCAAAATTATTTAAAGGAACGGTTGAAAAGTCCTCGCGCTCGATTATGAATGTGCCTTTTGCGACTGGAAATGACGAATTGGATAAAAAATTCATCGAAGAAGCAAAAGATTTTGGGCTTGTGCAATTAAAGGGCCATAGAACCGTGGGCGGTATGAGAGCTTCAATATATAACGCAATGCCAATTGAGGGTGTAAAAAAACTCGTTCAATTTATGGAAAAATTTGAAAAAGAAAACGTATAAGAATTTTGTTAACAAAAAAGACGGGTGGGTTTTATACCATCCGTCTTTTTTTGTTTATAATTTATTATTTGCATATTGCAAGCAAAACACCTGCTGCAACGGCTGAACCTATTACGCCTGCGACATTTGGGCCCATAGCATGCATTAAAAGGAAGTTTTGAGGATTTTCTTCCAGGCCCACTTTGTTTGAAACCCTTGCTGCCATAGGAACCGCGCTGACACCCGCCGAACCAATAAGAGGATTGATTTTTTCTTTTAAGAACAGGTTCATAATTTTTGCCATAATGACACCTGCGGCAGTTGCCAGAGAAAATGCCATTATACCAAGGAACAATATTTTTAATGTTTCAACGGTTAAAAAGTGGTCTGCTTGAAGTTTTGAGCCTACAGTCAAGCCTAAAAATATCGTAACGATGTTAATAAGAGCGTTTTGCATAGTGTCAGAGAGTCTTTCTACAACACCGCATTCTTTGCATAAATTACCAAACGTCAAAGCGCCGACTAATGGGCAAGCCGAAGGCAATAAAATCATACAAAGAGTTAATACGACGAGCGGAAAAGCGATTTTTTCACGTTTTGAGACTTCTCTTAACTGCGTCATTTGAATTTGGCGTTCTTTTTTCGTTGTCAAAAGCTTCATAATCGGCGGTTGGATAACGGGAACAAGCGCCATATAAGAATATGCCGCAACGGCAATTGAACCTAATAAATCAGGGGATAATTTGCTTGTGACATAAATTGATGTGGGCCCATCCGCTCCCCCTATGATACCGATTGAACCGGCTGATGCCATATCGAAACCCAACAGAAGGGCTAATAATAACGCTCCAAAGATACCAAATTGAGCAGCTCCGCCTAATAACAGAGTTTTGGGGTTGGCGATTAACGGCCCAAAGTCTGTCATAGCGCCGACTCCCATAAAGATAATCAGTGGGAATAAACCTTTATCAATCCCAAAGGAAAAGATGATTCCTAAAAATCCGTTAGGGCCTGCTATTTCTTCACCTAAAGGCATCGGGATGTTTGATAAAAATCCGCCAAATGCGATTGGTACAAGTAATAGAGGTTCATATTGTTTTTTAATTCCAAGCCACATTAAAAACAGGCATATAACAAGCATTATGGGTTGGCCAAAATGTGATAAAAATTGTTCGACAATTGTGCTGTCAAAATTTTGATGTGCGGTATTTATGAAATTATAAATACCCGTTGTCTGCCATAAATCGTGGAAAGTTTCAGCTATATTCATAAATTTTCTCTCCTAAATTTAACCTATTACCACTAATGTTTGGCCGTTTTTAACTGTGTCGCCTTGATTTACTTCAAAAGACAGGATTTTTCCCGCAACGTTTGATTTAATTTCCGTTTCCATTTTCATTGCTTCAATAACAAGCAATACATCGCCCACTTCGACATTATCTCCGACATTTGCTTCGATTCTTAATACGTTGCCGGGGAGCGCCGCTTTGATTTCCTGACCGGAGCCCGATGCTGCTGAATGATGTTGTTCTTCAACACCTTCTTTAATATCAACATCATAAGTTTTTCCGTTAACCGTAGCTTTTGAGCCATCAAGTTTTACGCTGTATTTTTTGTTGTTAATCGTAACCGTGTAGCCGTCAGCGCTTGATGTGTTTGATGAAGCAGATGCTTTATCAGGCGATACTTTATTAACCGAAACGACACCTTTTCCAAGCAGAAATTCAATACCTTTATCAACATTTCCGTCTTTGCAGGCAGCTGAAATAAATATATTTTCTTCCGTTGTTTCAAGACCGGCTTCGGTGAGTCTCTTTTTAGCGGCTTCAATACCTTTATCGGGGTCTTTTTCGTTGATATCAACAACATGTTCTGTTGTGGGTTCAAGTTTCATTTTTTCGCTTGCCCATTTAACAAGTTCAGGATCAGGTTCGCAAGGAGTTTTTCCGAAATATCCCAAAAGCATTTTGGCATATCCGGGGTTTGCAACCTGCCAAGCGCCTTGAGTAGCGTTTAAGAAAGATTGCTGCGCATAGAATTGCGATACCGGAGTAACGGAAGTTGCGTATCCGCCTCTTTCAACGACTTCTTTCATGCAGGCGATTAATTGCGGGAATTTATCAAGCATTCCCATATCTTTTAATTGGTTAACAGTTGTCGCTGTTGCTCCCCCCGGAAGCGGTGCTTGAATTAATATCGGATTAACCCCTAATGAAATCGGCGAAATCGGATAATCTTTCATACATTCTTTAAAGATTTCTTCCGTTTCCATAATTTTCTTTATATCAAGTCCAAGGTCATAATCCGTTCCTTTAAGAGCATGCCACATTGAGATGATATCGGGTTGGCCAGTTCCGCCTGAGACTGGTTTCATCGCAAGGTCAATTCCGTCCGCTCCGCCTTCAAGAGCCGAGATATAAGCATATAATCCCGTTCCTGCCGTTTCGTGGCTGTGGAATCTGATGTGGAAATCTTCTCCCAATAACTTACGAGCCATTTTAACCGTTTCATAGACTTTTTTAGGATTGGATGTTCCCGAAGCATCTTTAAAAGCAAGAGAATCAAAAGGAAGCCCCGAATCTAAGATATTTCTTAAAACTCTTTCATAAAAAGCAACGTCATGCGCTCCTTCGCAGCCGTATGGTAATTCCATCATAGTGATGGTTACTTCGTGCTTTAGACCGTATTTTTTAATTGAATTAGCGCTATCAATTAAATTATTAACGTCGTTTAGAGCATCAAAGTTTCTTATTACATTTACGCCGTGTTTGGCAAACATCTTAGCATGAAGGTCAATTATGTCTCTCGGTTGTGAATTAAGCCCGACGACATTAACCCCTCTTGCTAAAGATTGCAAACAAATATCAGGGCCTACTGCAGCTCTTATTTTATCCATTGTTTCAAAAGCATTTTCGTTGCAGAAAAATATCGGAGCTTGAAATCTTGCGCCGCCCGCTGTTTCAAAATGCTTAATTCCTGCGTCAACTGCCGCTTGAAGTGCGGGGATAAAGTCATCTACAAGGACTTTTGCTCCGTAAATTGATTGGAAACCGTCACGAAATGACGTGTCCATAACTTTGATTTGTTTTTTTGCCATTTTATTATCCTCTTTATATTATTACAATTCTTTATTAATTGTGTGCTATATGCCTTTTTTGGCCAAAGCAACAGCGAGCGCTATTTCGCTGTCATCTGTTGATATTTTTTTAGAAGCTTTTGCTTGCGGTTCTATTACAGGGAAAAGTTTGTTTAAGTAATTAACAACTTTTGTTGTAATTGATATAGCGAAAACTAAAATAACCAAAAATGAAAACACAACGCTCATTCCGACGCACATTGCGTTTATGCCGTTTATTAATTGAGCATTCAGCATAATATTTCTCCTTTTATTCCGTTAATTAAAAAATCATCATATTTTTTTTCAAAATTCGACATAAACTTATCCAAAAATTCATCCTTATCAACTCTTTTTTTTGTTTCGTTAAAAATTGATGTTGCTTTTATGTCGATATTTTCGAGTTCTTCTTCATCAAGATTAAGATTAATTCCGCAGCCTAAAATAATTCCTTTCAGGTTTTGACCCAAAAACTCGGATTCGGCCAAAAATCCTGCAATCTTTTTGCCGTCGATTAAAATATCATTTGGGTGCTTAAATTTAGGATTTAATCCGTATTCTTTTAAAGTGTCAGCTCCGATTAGCGCAATAAATCTTGTTAATTCATCAAGATGAGAGATGTTTTTCGGTTTTAAAATGATTGAAATATAGATATTTCCGCCATTTTTATCCGACGAAAACCAAAACCTTTCAAACTGCCCATGGCCATTGGTTTGCATGTCAGCTGATACAATTTCAAAATTTTGTAATTCCTCTAAATGTTTATGAGAATACTCATTTGTTGAATTTAGCTTCTCAAAGTGTCTTATGTTGCGCATATAGAAATAATAACAAAAACAAAATTTTCTAACAATTATTTTTTATTTTCAAAAATTTTATTATATTCAATTGAGCGCATATATGCTTTATCTTGCATGAATCTTTGGCGATAGAGCTTTTCAAATTGGCTTTGCGAATATTTGTAATTTTTGAATGTCAGCATAATTGTTTTGTGCACAAAAAGCATCATAAAAGGAAAAGAAAAAATAATTATAACAATCAACAAAATGAAATGTGTCATAACTTTTCTTTTAATCATAAGTTGTTTTTGTTCGTCCAAAAGGTCGACTTTTGCTCTGATTGCCGAATTGACATAGGCATTTCTTTCATCATTAGGGATTTTATCGAGTTCATTTGACAATTCTTTTGAAATACTAAAAACATATTTTTTTATATTCAGATTTTTTTTGTCATATTCTTCAAAACAGGATAATTCTTCGTTTTTGTCTATTTCAATACCAAGGGGGGTTTCATCCGTTTTTGTATTTGGTTCATTTTGTACAGTATCACCGTTTTTTTCACCCTCAACATTTTCAACATTTTGCGCATTATCCGTATTATCAATACTATCTTCGCTTTGTTCTTGGGGTGTTTCTTGTTCATCTTCGAGCCCGAGCTCTTTTTTTTCTTCTTCAACAAGATATTCTTCTAATTGCGGGATGTCAGAGTCGTCTTTACTATACTCGTCGTCAAAATCCGCACTAAAATCAGCCCCGGCAAACATCGAAACATCGTCCGACACATTCGTTTGAGGATTATTTTGGATTTCTTTTTCTTCTTCTTGCAAAAATCAAACTCCTTCACAAAGTTATTCGTTTTTAATGTTAATTTTTTTGTAGCTGATTTATTATAGCATATAAATTGAATAACGAAAAACCATGATATAATTAATCTATGAGAATATTAATTTTATCAAACAACTATAGCGCAAAGTCTTTCTATGACTTGTTTTCAAAAGATAAAAACAATATTGTTTTCTCCGTAATCGAAAATTGCAACTATACGGAAATTAACGATTCAAAAGATGCGCTCGAATTTTGCCTGGCTAATGAGATAAATCTCGTTTTGATTACGGATAAAAAATATATTTTGGATTCATATCATGAAACATTGAACAACGAAGGAATAAGCGTTTTTTGCCCTTCAAAAGAATCAAGTGAGATATGCCATTTTAAATCTCTTGCAAAAAAATTCATGCACAAAAATAAAATCCCAACTCCAAAGTTTTTTACAGCCGAAAAACCTCAGGCGGCGCTTGATTATATAGCCGATTTTCAAAATCCGATGGCGATAAAACCCGACTATAATTCATTTCAAGAAGGGACAAAGTTTTTTGAAACAAAATCACAAGCCCAAAAACTCATCGAAGAAAGGTTTTTCTGCGGAAACAAAAAAATAATTCTCGAAGATTATATCGAAGGCAAAAGCTTCACGACTTATACTCTCTCTAACGGCTTTAGCGCAAAAATAATCGGAAATATTGCAAAATATCAAAATGACATAGCGCTTTTTGAGCCAAAATTTATAACAAATGAAATTAAACAAAAAATCTATGATGAAATAATAATGAAGACCCTAACTAATCTCTCAGCCCAAAATGAAGAATACATAGGCATCTTGGGGTTTGATTTTATTTTATCTTATGACGGTAAACTATATTGTCTTGGTTTTAAAAGCTTTTTTGACGATATTGACGTCGATTTTTTCACAAAAGGCTATGACATCAATTGGCTCGATGTTTTTGATTCCACGATTGTGGGAGATGTTTTTGAAAAATATGATTTTAAAATAAATACCGACAAGATGCTCTGTTTAAGGCAGAATGAGGAAATTAATTTTATTTCGTCTTTGACGCAAAACAGCCTTGAAATGAAATTAAGCGAACTTGGTTACGATTTAAAAGAATATATTGAAGCTAAAAAAGCTTGGAAGTATTAGATGATTAAATATATATGTTTAAAATTAATCTCGATTTATCGCTATTTTTCAAAATTCACCCCATCGGTTTGCAGGTTTGAACCCACATGCTCTAAATATACTTATATAGCTATCGAGCGCTTTGGGGTCATAAAAGGAATGTATCTCGGGTTTAAAAGAATCCTAAAATGCCACCCCTACCACGAGGGCGGATATGACCCCGTACCGGATGAATTTAAGTGGTAGAAAATATATATTGTGCTTAAATTTTTACGCTTTAAGTTCTGCTTTAACTTCATTTTGAGCTTGCGCTTGGGCTTCGTTTTTAGCTTGTTCTTGGGCTTTTTGCTGGATATTATCTTTGACTTTTTTACCCACCCAACAGCCAACTGCCGTTGTAAGCGCAATTGCAAGATATGACATATAAGCAACCGCATTACTTCTGAAAACTTTTTTATAAAGAGATTTATTTTGACTTCCCAAAACTTGTTTTGCCCAAGAGTTTCCTTTTGCCGTTGCAACCCCTTCTTCAATTAACATCGGAGCATAACAGCTGAAAGATAAAACGGGCGCTAAATCTCTAATTTTATTTTTGATTTTTTGACCTTTTGTAAGTTCATTTTGACCTTCTTTTGGGGTTTCTTTTCTTGTAAATATCGGTATGAGAGCAAGCAATGCAGCAAGATACATCAAGGGTCTTGCGCCTTGCATTGATTTTAAAAGCTTGGAATAATGGAAATTATGAGCATGGCCCATTTCATGAAACGCCGCGAGTGGAAGTTTTTGCTGATTTAGGGTGACGGTATTTCCTTCAATTCCAAGTAAAGGAATGTCAACTTGCGAGAAAAATGCGTTTTTGCCTTCTTGTGCGCCCAAAACAGGGTTGCTGTATTGTGAAAGTATATTTATGAAGGTCTTTTTGGGGTTAGTGCTTTGTACATTTTTTATTTTGACGCCTTTTGAAGCAAGGTTTGAAGTTTTGTCTATTATTTCTTGAGCTGTTTTATTTACGATATTAACTTCATCTTTTGTTAAACCCTTGTTAATTTTTTGCATCCCGATTCCTGCGCCAATCGACAAGGGAACAGACGCCAAATTTAATCCGTAGTTTGCCATAAGAGCTGAAAACGTGCCTTTTCTTTTTTGTTTGGCAATTTTTCTTCTTTCGCTAAATGATGGCTTTTTGCTAACTTGAGAATTACTAACCTTCTGCATTAATACAACACCTTTCTTAAAAATAAATTTCTTATAATTAATTAAAACCAACGAATAAATTAATTTCTCTTTTAGTATATCCGTTGGTTTATATTTTTACAAAATTTTACAATTATATTTCAAGTTAGATTTTTACTTCTTCCCCGGTTTCTTTCTTACTTTCTTCTTTACTTTCTTTTTCGTCGTTAGAACCGAATATCTTTAAAACTTCTTCCCTATCGTCAAAATGAATCGTCTTATCGGCAAGGATTTGATAATCTTCGTGGCCTTTTCCCGCCAGCACCAAAACATCATTTTCATTTGATATATCTTTTAAAAGTTTTATTGCCATGCGTCTGTCGGGTTCAACAAATACGGTTTTCGGGTTAATAAGAGCTAACCCCGATAAAATATCCGTTATAATTTGCTGAGGGTCTTCTTGGCGGGGGTTATCGGATGTGATAATTATTTTATCACAAAGCTGTTGAGCAATTTTTCCCATTTTGGGGCGTTTGGTGCAATCTCTGTTTCCGCCGCAACCAAAGAGGCAGATTAAATTGCCGTCTTTTGGGGTCAATTCTCTTGAAGCTCTTAAAATATTTTCAAGCCCGTCGGGCGTATGAGCGTAATCGACGATTACCATAGGATTTGATTTTACTATTTCAAATCTTCCCGCGACGCTTTTTGTTTCTTCCAAAGCTTCTTTTATAACGTTTAATTCTATTCCGTTTGCAAGCCCTGCGCCGATTGCGGCAAGGGAGTTATAGACACTAAACATACCGTTTAAAAATAATTTAAAATTAACCGTTTTATCTTTATAGACGCAATCAAAACTTACGCCATCCGCCATAAATTCAATATTTTTTGCCATTATGTCGGATTTTTGTTTAACGCCATAAGTTAGGATATTGACGTTTTTATCGATACAATCAATGATTTTTTTAGCGTACTTATCGTCATTATTAATTATTGCCCAATTACCTTCTTTGAGCCCTTGAAAAAGCTTCATTTTAGCATGGAGATAATTTTCCATCGTTATATGGTAATCAAGATGGTCTTGAGTGAGGTTTGTAAAAATCGCCAAAGAAAAGTTACAGTTTTTAACTCTGAATTGTTCAAGAGCGTGGCTTGAGACTTCGGTAATTACGTTTTCAATATCGGCTTTTAGAATTTTTTGTAAAGTTTTTTGTAATTGCGGAGCCTGAGGGGTTGTGTGTTTAGCTTCCAAGTAATCATCTTTTGAAGATAATTTATGGCCTAAAGTACCAATCAGAGCGCATTTTTTGTTGTTTTTTTCAAATATTTTTTGAACCAAATGAGCGACAGTCGTTTTGCCATTTGTACCTGTTACGCCCATCAAATTTAATTCGGAGCTTGGGTGATGATAAAAAACCGCAGCTAAATCAGCGATACTTTCTTGAGTTGATTTAACAATTATTTGAGGAATCTCGATATTGAGCGGTTTTTCGCACATCAGAGCAATTGCTCCTTTTTCAAAAGCGCTTTGAGCAAAATTATGCCCATCCACATGCTCGCCTTTGAGGCAAACAAATATTTCGTGGGATTTAATCGTGTTAGAATTAAACGAAATCCCTTTAATATCAATATCTTTAAAATTTAATACTTCAAGATGGTCAATGCTTTTTACAATTTTACTTAAATCCATAGCTTTTCTTCTTTCTTATTTTATTCTGTTTTTTTGTGCTTATCCGGTGTCAGATTTAAAATTCTGACTAATTCGACTGAAATTTCTTTAAATATCGGTGCTGCGACGGTCGAACCCCAAATTCCTTCGCCCGATGGTGAATCTACTATAACATATAATACCACTTTTGGATCGCTTGCGGGAAAATAGCCGACCATCGAAGTATAGAGCTTGTTTGAGTAGCCTGTTCCGTTTGCATTTGGTTTTCTTGATGTTCCGGTTTTTGCTGCGATATAAAAATCATCCATCTTGGCGGGGTTTTTACCTTTTTCAACCGATTCCACCAAAAGCGAAGTTATATCTTTTGCATCCTGTTCTTCAAGGATTCTTCTTTTTGCAATTTTTGTAGGCTCGACTTCAGCACTGTATTTAATCACATGCGGAGTAATCCAAACTCCTCCGTTTGCAATGGCGCTAATGGCGCTTACCATCTGAATTGCGGTAGTTGATGCTCCATAGCCATATCCCATAGCCCCATGGGTTGCCACATCCCAATGTTTTGGCGTGGGCAAAAGTCCTGCAGATTCTCCGGGCAGGTCAATTCCAGTTTTTTCTCCGAAGTTAAATAATTTTAAACTGTTATAAAATTCGCTGTCGCTCATCATTTGAGCGATTTTTATTGAACCGATGTTTGAAGAATGTTCAAATAAATAGACTAAATCAATCATGCCGGGTGCGCCTTTTGATTTATAGTCATAGTTTACGACATCCCACCAGCCGATTTTCATTTTTCCTGTATCATTTATTTTTGTGTATTTATTTATTTTTTTGTTCATAAAACCGCTTGCGACGGTAATTATTTTAAAAGTTGACCCCGGAGGATAAACATCCGTTATGGCCCAGTTTTTCATCTCCTGCATCGAATATTTGCTGTATTCATTAGGGTCATACGTCGGAGCCACAGCCAAAGCCAAAATCTCTCCGGTTTTGGGGTCCATAACGATTGCGGCGGCTCTTGGGGCTTTGAATTTTTGTATCGCTTTTAAAAGATATTTTTCGCAAACATGCTGAACTGCGCTATCTATCGTTAATGTTAATGTTTTACCCTTAGCGGGAGCTGAGACATCTTCGGGGTTTACGCTTATGTTATAGATAATATCGCCATTTAGCGCTTTTTCATAAGTTATTGTTTTATCAACGTATTCTAAATAATCTTTTGCACGATATTCTACACCCCCTGCGGTGTCGGCATTGGGGTTATAAAACCCTAATATATGAGCGGCAAGCGTCCCTTGAGGATAGACGCGTTTGTTTTTAACTTCATAGGATAGCTCTCTTAAGCCCTTTTTCTTAATTTCGCGGACGGTTTTTCTATCCAGATCTTTTTTTAGAGTGATAATTTTTTTATCTTTTTGAGAGAGTTTTTTAACAAGTTCCGATTTTGACATTTTTAAATAGGGCTGTAAGATTTCAGCCAATCTTTCGGGCGGATAATCATAGTAATTAGGATGAGCGTATAGGATAAATGTGGTTTTGTCAGCAGCAAGCTTAAAACCGTATCTATCCACTATTTCGCCTCTTAGAACATACATTTTTGAAGTCCTTTGAGACTTTGCTTTCTTTTTACAGTTTCTAATATCGCAAACTTGAAGCAAGAAAAGATAGACAATTAAAAGCAAAAAGATTATGTAAAAAATCGATTGTAAACAACCGATACGCCTTTCAAACCTGTTATTTATTTTATCTCTAATCTTTCTCATGGTTTTAATAGTTTACGATAAGGGAGCTGTCTTTGGAAGGTTTTTTGTTGAAATTGACGCTTGGAGTTTTCACTGCATCCACTTCGACGACTTGTTTAGCGCGCTCCAGAATATTTGCTTTTGAGACAGCTTTATCAATATTATAATACGATTGTAAGCTGTCGACTTTATTTTGAAGTTCGTCGTTTTCATAGTTCAATTCCAGTGTCTCTCTTGAAATTTGGTTCAATTGAACTTCTTTACATGAAACAAAATAATATGAAACAAGGCAAAACAAGACCAAAAACCCCAATATCCCGTATAAAAAATTATTCACCCTTTGAATAATCATCTCTTTATAAGACTTTTCATTCAAAAAATAGCCGCTGATTATTTGGGTATTTGTTTCCGGTTGGGTTTTAATCGGACTTGTGGAATTTTTTGAATTTTTTATATTTGAATTTTCTTTTTTATCTTTTTCTTGTGTATTTATTTTGTTTATTTTATTGAATTTATTGAGTTTGTTTAATTTGTTAAATGATGGTTTCAAAACTACCTCACTTAATTTTTTTTGCTATCCTGAGCTTTGCACTTCGAGACGGTGGATTAAGTGCTATTTCCTCTACTGATGCGATTAAGGGTTTTTTGTTGATTAATTCAAGAATCTTGCCTTCACAAGTGCACTTTATCGCATTTTTTTCACATCGGCATGAAGAAGCGTAGCTTTTAAATATTGTTTTTGCGATTCTGTCTTCAAGCGAATGGAAAGTCAGCACACTTATTATAGCACCAATATCAACTAAACTTATAGTTTTTTTTAATGTGTTTTCAAAATTTAACAATTCTCCGTTGACTTCGATTCGAAGCGCTTGAAAGACCCTTGTTGCACTGTGGATTTTTGTTTTTATTTTTGGAGTCGAGTTTTGTATCAATTTCGCTAATTCAAGCGTTGTTTCAATAGGACGGTTTTTAATAATCGCATGGGCGATTCTTTTTGAAAATCTTTCCTGGCCATAGTTTGAAAATATCTCTACAAGCTCGTTTTCGCTATATTTATTAATAACTTCATAAGCCGTTTTTGTTTGCTGTTGGTTAAATCTCATATCTAAAGGCGCATCTTTCATAAAGCTGAAGCCGCGCTGAGCCGTTGTCAATTGATGATATGAAGCACCAAGGTCAAAAATTACCCCGCCTGTGATTTTTTCTATCCCTAAATTTTTAAGATGCGAATCAATGTCAAGATAGCTTCCTTTGATGATTGCGAGGTTTTTATAGTCCTTAAGGCGGTTTTTAGCGTGGTTTATGGCGTCATCATCAACATCAAAAGCAATCAATCGGCCCTGTTTTGAGATTCTTTTTAATATTTCTTCGCTGTGACCGCCGCCGCCTAATGTGCAATCGACAAAAATTTTATCTGAACCGTCACAATTTAAGCTATCTACGACTTCTTTTTTCATTACCGTATAGTGATGAAATTCTTTTTTTTCTTCAAGATTTTCCATATCAAAAGTTTATCATCTTTATGATTTTTTTAAAAACTGTTTTTAAATCTTCTTTTTCATCGGGGATTAAATCGCTTTTGTTATATTTTTGATATTGTTCAATGATATTAAGGGGCATGGGGCGGTTTTCTTTTAATATAAAAGCAATGTCGGATAAAAATTCATCTTGAACAAGGGCATAATCTTGCACTTTTTTTCTTAAATCTTCGTCTGCTTCGCGATACATAAGTGCATCAAAAGCGCATTTTAGATTAATGTCGTTTTTGTCTTTAGGAAACAGGGAAAGTGCCTGAGAGACGGTTTTTTTATCACTTAAAACATCGAAAATTAAGTCGCTTACGATTAATCTGTTTCTATAGATTTTTATTTCTTCATTATTTTGATTTTGCATGGTTTATTAAAATTTCATCGGCAAATCAAAGCTCGGGCCAAAAGGAGTGCTTTGCTCCTGCGATTGAGCGGGTTTTTGCCCTGCGCGATAGATTAACATGCCTCTTGAATCTTGAACTTTTGGTTTAGAGAGCTTATGAGACGAGTCCATAACCTTATCCACTCTGCTTTCCCAATGAACATCGATTTTTTGCTGAGAACACCCGAATAAAAATATGGTAAAAAATCCCGCAAACACTAAAAAAATCATAAAATATTTTAAATTCATCAATACCTCAAGCACTCGTTACCACAACTTGATTAAATGGAATTTCGATGTTTTGTTTTTCAAATTGTTCTTTAATTATTTTATTAAAAGCGCGCTTAATAATCCATTGGCCTTTAGGTTGAGTTTTTATTCTGCATTTAATGCAAAGCGAACTTTCTCTAAATTCGTCAAGCCCAAATATTTCTATCTCACCAAGCGTAAGTTTTTTATATTGTTCATTTGAGGTCAAGATTTTATAGGCTTCTTTAATCGTATCAAAAGCAAAATTTATATCCGTTTTATATGCAACATCAAATTCAAAAAAAGCATAGGAATATTGCATCGTGTGGTTTTTGATTGAATCAATGTAGCCGCAGCGAATAAAATAGACTGCTCCCGTTTTATCGCATCGAACGGTAATAAGTGGAAGCGTGATTTTTTCAACAAACCCGCTCATCCCTTGAATTTCAACATAGTCTCCGACACGGATTTGCCCTTCTAATAATATTATTATCCCCGATATTATATCTTCCACGCTTCTTTTTGCGCCAAAACCGATTGCAACCCCTAAGACCCCGGCTGTTGCTAATAGCGGTCTAACATCAATTCCAAAAAGAAAAAGCATGTTCATAACATAAATTGCAACGATTAACGTCAAAAGCGCATGCAGAACTATTGTTTTGAGGGTTGTTATCTGCTGTTTTCTTTCATAAGAAGTTATTTTTGAATTTATCTTTTCGACGGCCTTATTTGCCCCGAAATGAAGCAATTTCATAGTTATAATAAAAATCAACGTACATTTTATTATGTTAAAAACAAACATAATAATTTTAATATATTCGGGTTTTAGATTGAAAATCTCGAGCGATAAAATATCTTCCATAAAATTCATCCAAAAATTTAATTAACACATATCAAAATTATAAAAAAAATAAATCTTTTGGTCAAAGATAAATTCATCTTTGGATTAATTAGTTTTTGACGTCATTTTACTAAACTTATATTGTTTAGGAGGAAAATTGAGTTTTCGATATTCAAATAACAAACAAGAAACGTTTCAAAAGGCGCTAAATTATTCATCCGACCCGATTAAAAAAGATGAACATTTCTTTTGCGCCAAAGGGGATGATTTCATGCTCAAAAACGAATATCGAAAAGCAATCAAAGAATACCTCGTTTCTTTAATGATAGATAAAAACAATATCCCGGCTATCAAAGGTGCTTCAAAAGCCTATAAAAATTTAAAAGAATATTCTAAAGCAATAAAACACCTCAAAAACGCTCGTAATATCTACGGTTTCGATTCTGAAATATATTATGAATTGGGGCTTAATTATCTTTTAAATGCAGATAATTTTAATGCAAAGAAAAATTTCATAAGAACAATTCAACTTAAACCCGACGACAAAAACGCGCAAATAAAGCTTGCGCTGACCCATGAGCTCTCGGGCGAAGAGGATATGGCGATATTAGTTTATAATACAATTATTGAAAAATATCCCTATTATATCCCCGCCATTTCAAATTTGGCTAATTTATATATTGAAAAAAATGACTTTAAAAAAGCGCTTGAACTTTATCGAGACATTTTAAAAATCAACCCTCAATATTATAGGGCCTATCTTGGGCTTGGGCTTTGTTTTGATAAACTTGAAAAATACCCAAATGCCATAAGATATTATAAAAAATATATAGCTAAAAAGCCCTATTCTCAAAGCGCAAAATATCTTGTCGGAAGGATATTTGAAATTTATAAAACAAAACAAAAAACAAAAGAAAATAATCTAAAAGTGGTGGATTCTTAAAAATTTAAAAAAATAATCTAAAAAAAGCCTTCGCGAGATAACTCTTGAAGGCTTTTTAAAATATATCTATTTTTCAGTTGTTTCTTCCGGCTCCTTCGGATCGTCATGGTAAGTGACATGAATATCTTCAACGTCTTTTTTATTGACTTTAATTGCTTTATTTACACTCATGACTTTTCCTTGAATATCATATTTCTTTTCAATTTCGGCTTTTTGTTCGGGACTTGAAGCAATCAGACCCGTTTTTGGATTAACGCAGGAAATTGCTCTTGCCATTTCAAAGTCTTCAAGCTTGAAGTTGCCTTTTGCTATCTCAACTGTCGTGTCATAAAGAGCATTCAGGCTTCCGCAATCTGCCCAGGGTTCTTCTGTCGGAATTACATAGAGTTTTTGGGAACCAAGAATTTCTTTTGCTTCAACAATTAATTTATCGGGCAAGTCTTCGGGTTTATTTCCCAGTGTTTTTGCAAGCAATTGTTTAATATTTTCTATGTCCGAAATTGTATCGATTGGATTATCAATCAACGCCTTGAGTATCGGAATATATTGTTTTGACCAGTCTCTCGATTCTTTTTCAGCATCTTTAAAATAGTTTTCAAACATGTTCAAGACTTTGAAAGCTTCCTTTGAAACACCGAATTGGAATGTGTTTGTGATACACATGCCATCTTTATCCATGTATTCTTGAGGAACCGTGTCGGGTTTTTCCTTGAATCCTTCTATCTCATAAGTTTTTGGATCATATTTAATTATACCGAAATTTTTGATACATTTTTGATAAGGCACTTTCTTTGCTATCATTGCAATGGCGGCATCGCCCGAATTTATTAAATCATTTGCTTTTTTGATAGATTCTGTCATTCTGCTCATCGAGTCGTTCGGGAAAATCAATGCACTGTTGTATTTTTCTTCGTTCATTGTATTCCAAAGGTCTGCGCTAAATTCGCCGTTGCCTCTGTTTTTACCTCTGTTTAGATAGAATTTGATATTTTTATCAATTCCCAAATTTCCTTTGGAACAATCCAAAAGCCCCGCTTTATGAAGCGTTATAAATGTTGTTTCCATAGGCGTTAAGCCTGTTGCGGTTCGAAATACTCCTTTTGTGGATTGAGCTCCGTTTGGTTCGTCGTGGAAAATCGCGCCAGAAGAAGCATTTGTGTATTCCGCGCGAGAGCCGAAGCCTCCTGCGAGCATTATTAATTGAACATCTTTGGCATTTTTTGCTTCAACAAATTGCGGAAGAACGATTTCGCCACTATTTACTTTGTCTACAAATTCTTTTACCGAAGCTTTTGTTTCATCCACAAATCTATGGTTTTCAAGTCCGATTACAATTTGGGTACCGCTGCCGATTGAGGGTTTTGGGTCGATTTTTTCGACTTTTACATCTTGAACTTCAAAAGGAGTGAATCTGCTTCCTTGAGTCATAGCGTCAATTTTGAGGCTACCTTCGGAGTCATCTTTTTTTGAAAAAGAGCCGGAATTAGTTAATAAAAGATTGTCACCATCTTCCACAACCGCCATCAAATTACCTTTTGTGTTTAAGACATAGGCTTGTTCGTGCGTCCCTTCGCCTCTATAGTTAATCGGCGTCATATCAAATTTAATTAATTGGCTATAGCCGATGTTTTTGACTTCTTCGCCCGTAATATCAGCAGAAGGCTTTCTCACGCCCATTTCGAATCTCAGGACTTGTTTATCTTTTTTATCGTTAATATCCAAAAGTTTTATTTGAGCTCTTGAATAAATAGGGATTGAAGTATTGCCTTCTTTTTTGTCACCGACGTGGATTGTTGTTTTGATTGCGTCATTCACCATCGAAAATTCGCCCGCAAAGTCATGAAGCAATTTATTTACGTTTGCTCTTGAGCCGACATTTTCACCTTTGGAATCTTTTGTTTTGCAGGTTTGCATGGATAAATTAATGTCGCTGAAGGCGCCATGGAGGACACCTGTGAATTTTATTGTTCGAGCTAAATTTAATCCGTTTGATTTGATAGCATTTGAAGCAAGTTTTGAAAATTGAAAACTGTTTTCATTTTTTGATACACCGTTTTGACTTTTGACATTTGTCGATTGTCGAGAAACTCCCCCGAGTCCAATCGAATTGATTGCACTAATCATTGTTTAATCCTTTCAACATTAACTAAAAATAACAACACATTAGGTAATCATTATATTACTTAAATATATTTATGCAAGTGACACAAAAATTTTATTGAACTTTTCTTTAAAACTATGCTATACTCAAACAATGATTTTTGCCTTTTAAGGGAGGTTTATTGAATTGATTAAAGTAGGTATTATAGGCGCAAACGGTAAAATGGGCGCACAAGTCGTAAAAACCGTCTTAGATGACAATGAAATGGAGCTTGTTTTAGCTGTTGATAAGACTGATGTCGGAAAAATTGTTGCAAAAAATGTTGTAATCGAAGATGATTTATCGTCTGCGCTTGATAAGACAGATGTCGATATAGTTGTTGATTTTACAACGCCAAAAGTAATTGAACAAAATATTAAAATTTATCAAGAAAAAAATATCAAGGCGGTAATCGGTACAACGGGTCTTAAAAAAGAAACAATTGATGAAATAGAAAAAAAATCCAAAGAAAAAAACCTTGGTATCATCATCGCTCCGAATTTTTCTCTGGGTGCCGTGTTAATGATGAAATTTAGCCAAATGGCGGCAAAATATTTTTCAAATGCCGAAATAATTGAGTTTCATCATAATCAAAAGCACGATGCCCCATCAGGTACAGCGATTAAAACCGCTCAAATGATGATAAAAAATAACGATAATTTTAAATCGGGTAATTGCGACGAAGTTGAAACGATTGCGGGTTCAAGAGGGGGAAATTATCAAGAAAACGGTTTGGGTAATATTCAGATTCATTCGCTCAGAATGCCGGGGTTCGTTGCAAGTCAGGAAGTAATCTTTGGTTCTGACGGGCAAACGCTTAAAATCCGCCATGATTCAATAAACCGAGAATGCTATATGTCGGGCGTGAAGCTGGCTATTAACTATTTATATAAAAATAACACCTTTGTATACGGATTGGAGAACATTTTATGACGGAAAGATTGCCAAATATCGCAGTTTTAGGAGCAACGGGAGTTGTCGGCAGAGAAATATTAAATATTTTAGAAGAAAATGATGTTAAATATAATTCAATAAAATTTTTGGCATCCTCTCGCTCGGCTGGTTCAAAAATCGAATTTAAGAACGAAAATTATACGGTCATTGAAACAAATGACGATGTATTTGACGATATTGATATTTGTCTTGCATCCGCCGGCGGTGAAACAAGCAAAAGATATGCCCCAATTGCTGCTAAGAAAAATTGCGTTTTTATAGATAATTCTTCGGCTTTCAGAATGGAAAAAGATGTTCCTTTGGTAATTATAGGAGTTAATGATGAGGATTTAAAAAGCCACAAAGGAATTATATCGAACCCTAATTGTTCAACATCGCAATTGATGCTGCCATTGAAGGTACTAAATGATAAATATAAATTAAAAAGGCTCATTGTTTCAACATATCAGGCGGTTTCAGGTGCCGGATTAAAAGCAATAAACGAATTAACGGACAATACAAAAACAAACCTTGTCGGAATGCCTTATGAACCGAGTGCTTTTAAATATGAAATAGCTTTTAATGTAATCCCTCAAATAGATAGCTTTTGCGAAAACGGCTACACGAAAGAAGAAATGAAGGTTACAAACGAAACAAGAAAGATTTTACATTTGTCAGATGATGTAAAAATTTCCTGTACTGCCGTTCGAGTACCTGTTTATATTGGGCATAGCGAAGCGGTGAGCGCCGAATTTGAAAATAAAATAAGTGCGCATGAGGCACGTGAACTTCTTAAATCCGCATGGGGTGTGGAATTAAGGGATGAAGTTTCAACATATACTTATCCGACTCCAAAAGACGCCGCAGGCAAAAATCCTGTTTATGTGGGAAGGATAAGGCAATCAATTGCATTTGATTCCGATAAGGGGCTTGATTTCTTCTGCGTTGCGGATAATTTAAGAATCGGCGCCGCCTTAAACACCGTCAGAATTGCCCAAAAGGTCATTGAGATGGGGTTATATTAATAGTTTTTAAAAACTTAACGTACATAATAAAAGCAATATTGCGTATTATGATAATTTTATGCTACGATTACCAAATAAAAATTAAAAAACCGATAGGGTGGTAATAGTGGAAAACGATATAATAATTTATCAAACGCAGGATGGTAAAACAAAAATAGATGTAAAATTTGTTGATGAAACGGTTTGGCTTACTCAAGCGCAGATGGCAGAACTGCTTGAAACAACAAAACAAAACATAAGCCAGCATATTAAAAATGCTTTTGAAGAAGGCGAGCTGGATGAAATTTCAGTTGTAAAGAATTTCTTGACAACTGCCCAAGACGGTAAAAATTACAACACAAAATACTATAACTTAGATGTCATTATCTCTGTCGGTTATAGGGTCAAATCTCTTAGGGGTACTCAATTTAGAATATGGGCGACCCAAGTTTTAAAGGAATATTTGAAAAAAGGCTTTGCTCTGAATGATGATTTATTAAAACAAGCAGGCGGCGGCGGATATTGGCAGGAATTATTACAACGTATCAGAGACATCCGCTCATCAGAAAAAGTTTTTTACCGTCAAATACTTGATATTTACGCTACAAGCATAGACTATAACCCAAATTCAGCTGAAACAAAGAAATTTTTTAAAGTCGTTCAAAATAAAATGCACTTCGCTGCGCACGGTCACACTGCCCCTGAAATTATTTATTTAAGAGCAGACAGCACAAAAACTAATATGGGTTTAACCGTTATTCAAGGTAAACACCCGAGAAAAGACGAAGTTACGGTTGCAAAAAATTATCTTAGCGAAAATGAATTAAATATTTTAAATAGAATTACATCAGCTTATCTTGAATTTGCCGAGTTGCAGGCGCTAAGACAAAACAAAATGACAATGAAAGATTGGATTATTAAACTTGATGACTTTATTAAAATGACAGGAAGCGAATTATTGCAAAACGCAGGAACAATATCAAGACTTGAGGCTGAAAATAAGGCCTTAGCCGAATTTACAAAATACAAAGAAACGATAAAAGATGAGCTGTCGGAAGTCGAAAAGCATTTTCTTGAAAGTGTTAAGAAAGCTCAAAAACAAATAGAAAAGAAAGCAAAAAAGGGCGATTAGGCCCTTTTTTTAAATAATGTCGAAGATGGGACTCGAACCCACAAGGCATATACCACATGAACCTGAATCATGCGCGTATACCGATTCCGCCACTACGACACTGAGATTATTCAATTTTCAACTTGTTTTATTGGTCTTCGTGGCGGAGGAACCGCTTCGCTTATCCCCTCTCGCAAAACTTACCCATTGGGGTAACTTTTGCTTCGGCAGAGTGCCACTTCGACACATAGGTTTATTCAATTTTCAACTTTGTTTCTTGGTCTTCGTGGCGGAGGAACCGCTTCCTCTTGAAAAATGCTCAACGGGCAAGCATTTAGCTCCTGTGGGTATCTCGCAAAAATTTGCTATCGCTTGCGCTGTCGCAAATTTTGCTCGATTATCCTACGTCGCCGTCGTAATGTTCCAACTCGTCGCTCATCGCGACTCGTTTGGGAACACCGGCTTACGCATTTTGCTTCGGCAGAGTGC
>CANQLJ010000005.1 GCA_947624685.1 Candidatus Gastranaerophilales bacterium
CTCGAACTTAGTGCACGTAAACACTGCATGCATCCACCCAAGCCGGGAATTTCTTTGGCTCCTGTGGTGCTCGGGCTCGCGCCCTGCGCTCCTACGTCGCCGTCGTAGTGTTCCAACGCCAATTCTCAACGAATTGTCGTTTGGGAACACCGGCTCACGCCTTCTTTTCGGTTCACTTTTCTTTCTTTGTATTTCGGCGCTTGAGAGACAAAGAAAGAAAAGTGAACAAATTAAGATGTAAAGAATATTATATCCAAGGTGAAGAGATTGCGGGTCGGAGCCCGCAATGACGGGGTATAGTGGCTTACATCCCTGTATCGTGTCATGCTGAACTGGCGAGAATTTAGCGTGCATCGAATTTTCTGTTCGTATGAAGCATTTCAGCATCTGACCAAGTTGCGAATCACCATGTACTATTCTTGCGCTATCTTATATGCCATACTACAAGTTTTCCACCATTAGTTGGGGCTTCTGCCCCAAAATTTTACTCATACAAACTCAAAATCACACGATCTACTACAAAACGAAAGGAGAAAATTATGTGTTTTGTGAAAAGTTCCACCCCCGCTGTTACCCCTGTTACGGATCCGGCGCCGGAGCCCGTTGTAAGGCACCAAGCGGATGCAAGCGCAACTAAAAATTCCGACAGAAATCAAATTGAAGGCTACAATCAAAACCTCAAAACTTCGCCCTACGGCATTGAAGAAGAAGCAAAAACAAGCAAAAAGACGCTTTTAGGAGATTAGAAACAAAATGGAATTTTATGAAATTGAATATTTTTTAAAAAGAAAAAAAGAATTAGAGGACATTTTTAATTTAATCAAACCGGATCTTCAAGAGCTTGCGGATTATTTTTCGCCAAGAAGCGTTCAATTTATCGCAAGAAACACAAGAAAACCGATTGTCAAAAACAAAAAAATCATTGATTCGACTCCTCTGATTGCGCTTCGAAATTTCGCTTCGGGGATGATGTCGGGCGCAACGAGCCCAACAAACCGCTGGTTTAAGACATCATTTGCAAATGTTGATTTAGCAAATGACTATTATCTTAAAAACTGGTGCTCAAAACAGGAAGAACTCACGCGAAGAATCCTTTATTCATCAAATTTCTACCAATGTTTATGTGAAACATATAAACAGCTTGGCGTTTTCGGTTTCAGTGCGATGAGCCTTGAAGCGGACTATGAAAATGTCGTCAATTTTAAGGTCTTGCCTATCGGTTCATATTTCTATGCAAGAAATTCAAAAGGTATAATCGACACATTCTCTAGGACTTATATGGAAACGGCAAAAAATATCGTCGAAAAATTTGGCACCAACTGCCCAAAAGAAATACTTGACGTTGCAAATGAGTCGCCCATGAAACAATTTGAACTTGTTCATTTTGTGGAAGCAAATAAATTTCATCGTTTAAATTCTTTAAGTTCAAGATATAAAAAATTCATTTCGGTTGTTATATTGCCGTCTAAAAATGAATTCCTCTCGATAAGCGGTTTTGATAAATTCCCCTATGTTGTTTTTGAAACGTCAAATACCGCCGATTGCGACTATCCGACAGACAGCCCCGGGGTAAACGCTCTAGCTGATGTTAAACAGCTTATGACAATGGTTAAAGAATACGCTAAAGCCGTCAAAAAAATTGTCTGCCCGACATATAAAGGCCCCGCGAGCTTAAAAAATAAAAAACTCGCCGATGTCCCCGGTGCCTACATTGAAGAAGACGAAAACGGCCGCGGCATAAGTCCCGTCTATGAAGTGAACCCAAGGGTATTAGAATTAAAACAAGAAAAAGATGAACTTAAACAAGCGATAAAAGAACATTTCTATAACGATTTATTTGCAATGATTCTATCTACCGCACAAAGGGGCAGAACGGCGACAGAGGTTAATGAGCTCAAAGAAGAAAAGATGGTGCTTTTATCTCCCTTGCTTGAACAAATCCATATTGCACTAAGACAAATATTAAATTGGATTTATCAACAAGAACTCAAAGTCGGGATACTTGAACCCCTGAAAGATAAATATAACGATTCATGTCTTGAAATAGAATTTGTTTCAAGCCTCGCCCAAGCTCAAAAAGTCTCCAATATCTCAAGCATCGAAAGATTCACAACATTTGTATCAAACATCGCAAATTCAATCGATCCTATATTAAAATCCAAATTAAACGGTGAAAAAATAATCGAAGACTATGCCCATTTTGCAAATATCAGCCCGGCTCAAATAGTTCCAAAAGATGAGTTAGATAAGATAAGAGACGAACTAAAAAATTCTCAAAACCAACAAAATCAACTCACTGCTCTTAAAGAAGGAAGCCAAATAATACAAAATATGGGCGGAGTTGATTCTTTTGGGGCGGATTTATTGAATCGTTTCGGTGTAATTTAAAAAAGATTGGATAATTTAATGGAAAATATTATAAAAAGTGTCAGTTATATTGAATTTTTAAACAAAGTGACATCAATTTCAAACGAACTTCTCTATAATTCCAAAGACGGCTTTATGATGCAAAAATCAAAAGACGGGGTTTTAGGCTATAGCGATAAATTAAAAAAATTCGAATATGAATTATCAAAAATCGCGCAAGATACGGATTTTTCAAATGCCGATGATGTTATTAAAAAAAGAAAAGAAATATTTTCCCTCGCTTTGATAAACCACGCCAAAGAACAGTTGAGCGTTTGGATTGATGAAGTTTTTCAAGATTTTATCGAAAACTCGATGTTTGAAGTTTCGATAAACAAGAAAAATGCCGATTTTGAAAAAAACAATATTTTAAGCGTTCTTACTTGGTTTTGCAAGGTTAAAAATTATGATGAAGAAAGCTATGAAAAAATGTTAAACGAATTAAACATCAGATTTAAAAGAGTATTAAATTCTTCCGACAATGACTATCTGCCAAAGACTGCCGCAAATAAAACAAACGAAAACGAGTTTTTGAAATTGTGGGATATGATTTTGGAAAATCAAGACGAATTTTTAAACTATGATTTAGATTCAAAAATAAATCTGCTTTCGGATGAAGATATTAAATATTTTCAAAATGTCAAAAACAAAATCCAAACTTACAAAAAAAATTCAATAAAAGATGAGATAATTCTCATTAATTCTTCGATGAAAATTGCAAAAATTACCGAAAATTCCAAAAAATATGACTTCATCAAACAAATTTTAAACGATTTTTGTTTGTTTTATGAACAAAACAAACTCTTGGAAGAAAAAGACAAAATTGAAATAATCAAAAGAAGACTGCATCTTTTCTTAAACAAAGAAACAAAAACATCAAGCTATTTTGAAAAACTATTTTCTCTTTGATTGTTCAATTGTGCAAACTTTTGGATTGATTAGATATTTTTGGAAAATTTCACCGTTTGAAGTTAATTTTGCTTCAAAGATTTTATTTTTGGCGATTTGTTTTGGAAATTCTTTATAGAATCTTTCCATTGACCCTGTCATGAAATCTAATTGGTCTTGGCTGAAATTACATACAAGCGTTTCGTAATCCTTGCCTTGATAGATTTTTTCTTTATATTGACAGGTGTTTCCTTTTGCTTTTTTTAAAGTGATTGTTATATTAAATGTTTCATTTTTATATTCGGCAGAGCCGCTTTGGCTATATTCTTCGCAAGTTTTGAGTGCTTTTGAAAAGTCTGTTTGACAAAAAGCAAAATCAGATGTTGTTAAAAATGCGATTAACAGAAGCAATAGTGATGATTTATAAAGTTTTTTCATAAAACTTATCCCCTCCATTTACTTTAGATTATAACACACAGAAAGGACAAAAATGCAACAAACAGTTAATAATAAATTTTGTCTCAAGGACAAAAAAGACCTTAATCTCTTTGGAAAACCGGAAAAATACGATTATTCAAAATTTACAAATTTACAAGATTTTGACTGGGACAATGAGCTTGCGGATAAATTTTCCCCGATTGCTCAAAAATTAAACCTCTCCCAAGACTCAATCGATATGCTTTTGGAGCTTGCGCTTGAAATGTCAAACAAGCAAAAAGCCTTCTATGACAAAGAAGAAAATATGAGATATATCGATAATATCGAAAAATATAACAAATTATTTTATCAGGATAAAGAGTTGCCAAACGTTAATTCTATTCGAATCAGAGAATATATGGAAGTGGCAAATGAAGCATATAGTGAATTTACATCACCAAAACTAAAAGAAATATTAGAAAAAACGGGCCTTAACTATCATCCCGAATTAATAAAAATGTTTCACAAAATCGGTGAATTATCAAAAGAGGATAATCTATCCCACTATGGAAAGCCAAAAACAGAAGAATTAACGCCTGCGCAAATTCTATACGGTACATCTAATAAGTAAAAAAGGAGGAAAAAATGGCAGTAATAGGTAATACTTATTTAACATTAAAAGACAAATTGGCAATGAGCGAAAACGGCAAAGCGGCAAGCGCTATTGTTGATTTATTGGCTCAATCAAATTCATTAATTGAAGACGCGGTAGTAAGAGAATGTAACGAAGGTTCAACCCATAAAACAACCGTTCGAAACGGTTTACCTGAAGTTGAATTTAGAAAATTCTATCAAGGCGTAGCTTCATCTAAAGGTGAATACACTCAAATCACAGATACTACAGGCATGTTGGAAGTTTATTCACAAGTCGATAAATCATTGGCTGATTTAGAAGGCGACACACAACAATTCAGGATGAATGAAGCTCAAGCATTTTTAGAATCAATGAACAACACCGTCCAACAAAATATTTTCTACGGTTCAAAAGCAACAAACCCTGCAGGGTTCGACGGGCTTGCCGTTAGATATAATAAAATCTCATCCGACGTTAATTCAATAGGCTATAGAGTCCTTGATGCGGGCGGAAAATCGAACACAAATACATCAATCTGGTTTATTACCTGGGGCGACTTACACACCCATTTATTATATCCGAAGGGTTCCGCTGCCGGATTGTTGCATACCGACAAAGGCGCTCAAACGGCAACAGATAGTAACGGAAATATGTATGAAGTTTACAGAGACCACTTCAAATGGGATATAGGAATGACCGTTCGCGACTTCCGCTCGACTTGCAGAATTGCAAATATTGATGTAACGACGCTTGATAGCGAAGATGCGCCTGATTTAATTAAACTTATGGTTCAAGCATACCATAGAATCAATCGTTTCTCTAAAACAGGCAACACCGTAATTTATTGTAACGATACGATTATGACACATTTACATTTCCAAGCAATGAACAAAACAAACGTAAGATTATCAGTCGATGACATTGCGGGAAAACCGATTGTAACGTTTTTGGGAATCCCGGTTAAATGTGCCGATCAAATCACAAACGACGAAAAACAAGTCAAGTAGTCTTATTTAGAAAGGAAAAATAATGTTATTAGATTTACAAAATTTATTTTCAGATAATCAAAAAATTACAACAGGTACAATTTATTCCGACAATATCATAAGCTTTGGCAAAAATGATGTTTCATTTGCGCCTTTAATTATCCAGGTTGTTGAAGATTTTTCCGATTTAACGAGCCTTAAAGTCACTATCCAAACAAGCGACACAGCGGAATTTTCTTCAAGCACCGATTTAATTGAAGCAACAATGCTTTTAGATAATCTTAAAGCGGGAGCAAAATTCCCGATTAGCCACTTACCAAAAGGCAATAAAGGCTATATGAGAATTGCTTATGAGGTATCGGGAACAACAGAAACCACAGGCGCAATCACAGCCGGCGTTACAACATGTAACGGTCTTGAAATCCATGAGATATAAAAACTTCTTTTAACCCTTTACGTGGGCTAAATTTAGCCCACGTTTTTTTAAATATGATAAAAACTAGGAGGAAAAATGTGTACACCTGATGTTACTGCAATCGTAACTCTTGCAAGCAAGGCTACAAGCATGTTTAGTGACGTAATGAAAGAAAAAGAAACCGAAAAGAACTATGACTACAGAATCCAAATGGCTGTTAATAATGCAAACTTAGCAAAAAATGAAGCCTTAAAACAGCAGCAGATGGGAATAGATTCTTCAAGAAAAGAATATCTCGATAAATCAAGGCAAATTGCAGCCTTAAAGGCAAAAAACGCCGCAAGCAATTTAGATATTTATTCTTCAACCGATATGTTCAACTACAACGATATTAATGATATGGCGCTAAACAGCTCCCAAGACGTAAAAGACCAATATCAGCAAAAAGCAAATTCATATTTTGATAAAGCAAATGACTATCTTTATCAAGCGCAGGACTATAAAAACGAATATAAAGAAATAAAACGAAAACAAAAATGGGCCCGCTTAGATTCCGGCTTCACGGTTGCAAACAAATGGTTTGAATCGTCGGATGACAATTCTTCTTCAAGCTCCAAAAATAAACCGGGGCCCTTTGATGTCACAATACTGGAAAGTTTACTTTAATAGCGGAGGTTAAAAAAGATAAATGCTTATATCTAAAGCACAAATTTTTAATATAACATTAAACATTTTAGGCGTTTCAATGCCTCTTGAAAATGCAGACAGCAACGACAACAGAGCAATACTGTTAAACAACTATTATAATTTGGCAAGAGATTTTGTCTTAAAAGATTTTGACTGGAACTTTGCAAGTGTTTTTAGGGAGTTATCCCTTGTTGAGAAACAAAACTATGCTTCAGGCTATAAATATTGCTATAGCTATCCTAACGATTGCATTTGCGCTCGGGATTTATTTGAAAGTGATAATTTTGTTATGCAAAAATTCATCGTATCATCTTCTCTTGACGGGCAAACGCTCATTTTAACCGATACAAAAGATGCGATATTAAGATATACAAAAAGAATAGACAAAGAGATTTATTTTTCAAGCGAATTTTCAATGGCTTTGGCATATTATCTTGCGTCTTTGACGTCAAATGTCATAGTGGGAAGCATTCAAAAGGGCGAATTGGCTTTTGAAAAATATCAAAAAATCATAAAACACGCAAAAGTCTTAAATGCTTCGGAAGGTGCGGGCTATATTTATGATGAGAGCACATATTTGGATTCAAGGAGCTAGTTTATGAGTATCAGAGTGAGCCAAAATTCTTTTTCAAAAGGAATAATCTCGCCTTCTTTACAAGGAAGGGTTGATTTAGAGCAATACGCTCTGGGCGTAAAAAATATCAAAAACGGTTTTGTCTTGCAGGAAGGCTGCGTTGTAAATCGTGCCGGGCTTGAATTTTTAAATGAAGTTAAATATAGCGATAAAAAAACAAGATTAATTCCTTTTGTATTTAATTTAAACCAAAGCTATATCATTGAAGCGGGCGAGAAATATTTTAGATTTATTAAAGACGGCGCCTATATTTTAGATGACGATAATGAAATATATGAAATTGAGACCCCTTATCTTGAAGATGATATTTTTGAGCTGGATTTCGTGCAGCAAGCGGACGTTATGACCCTTGTTCACAAAAATTACAGACCTTGCGAGCTTTCAAGATTTAATCATAACAGTTGGGTGATAAATGAGATTAATTTTAAATCAAAAATCGAACCGCCCTCTAATGTTACGGCAAAATATTCAGGTTCAACTTCATCAAACACAACAACATATACTTATGTTGTTTGCAGCGTCGATAAAACAAACGAAGAAAGTTCAAGAAGCAAAGAAGTCAATGTCACAGGTCACCTGGAAGCCTATTGGACAACGGCAGAAAACATTACAATCAGCTGGGATAAAGTTGATGATGCGATAGAATATAATATCTACAGGGCCGTAAACGGGATATTCGGCTATGTCGGCACAAGTAACGGCGATAAGACATTTTTTGTCGATAACAATATTGAACCTGATTTATCAAGTTGTGCGCCCGTTTTTCAAAATCCTTTTGAACAAGAAAATCCTTCTTGCGTTTGTTATTTTCAGCAAAGAAAAGTTTTTGCCTGTTCAAATGAGTCTCCGCAGACTTTTTGGGCTTCTCAAAGCGGAACAAACAATAATTTCAATATTTCAAGACCTCTTAATTCCACAGACTCAATTAAAATGAGCATCTATGATAATGTTGCAAACGAAATACAACATCTTATACCTTTTGACGATTTAATCGTTATGACAACAAACGCCGAATGGGCGCTCAATGGTTCAGACGGTGTATTTTGTGCCAATCCTGCTCCTATTGCAAATTTGCAATCATATTACGGCTCATCAAAAATAAAACCTGTCGTATCCGGCTCAATGGTATTATTTGTGCAATCCGGGGGAAATATATTAAGAGATTTGGGATATAACTATCTTTCCGATTCTTATGACGGCGAGGAATTGACTTTATTTGCCAACCATCTTTTTGAAAATAAAAAGATTGTTTCAATGGCTTATGCCAAAGAGCCGCACAGAATGGTCATTTGCACAATGTCAGACGGAACGCTCAATTGTCTTACATATAACCCAAAACAAAAAATCTCCGCATGGCACACTCACACCACCCAGGGAAAATTTGAATGTGTCACGACAATTCGCGAAAATAACGAAGATATTGCATATTTTATAATTAATCGCGAAATAAACGGAGAAAACAAAAGATATATTGAAAGATTCAAATCAAGACAAATCACTTCGCTTAAAGATTCGTTTTTCTTGGATTGTGCGCTTAGTGCTCATTTTGAGCAAAAGGTCGAAAAAATAACCGATTTATCTCATTTGAAAAATTGCAAAGTCAATGCACTTTTGGATTATGGGGTGATTGAGGATTTGAAAGTCGATGAAAACGGAGTTTTAAAGCTTCCTTATCCTTCAAATGATGTCTTAGTCGGGCTTCCTTATGCTTTTGAACTTGAAACGCTCAATTTAGAAAGCGAAGGCACACTTGGGATAAATAAGATTATAAATAAGGTTGAAGTTAAGATATTAAATTCCAGAGAAGACTTTTTTATAGAAAACGAAAATGAAACACTCTGTCAAAACGCAAGAAGCCACAGAAGTATCAATAATCCAACCGAACTTTTTTCAAAAAGTGTCGAATTTTGTCCGCTATATAGCGCAAAACCGGCTGTCAGTATAAAAATAGTCCAAAAATATCCGCTGCCTTTAAATATCTTGGCTATATCATCGACCATATCGCTCCAAGAGGTTGAAGCACAATGATAGAGATGAAAATTACAAAAGAAAATATCTTAAAAATCCTTGATAATCTGAATCAAAACGATAAAGAAGAAATGAAACTGTTTTATCAAAACTATTCAAAAAAGGATTTTATTGATATTTGTTTCAGCAAAAAAAGCGAAATTTATATTGTCGGATTAGATGATATGACCCCGGTTGCGCTTGGCGGAATATACAGAACTCAAAACAGCGATTCAAAAGCGCAGCTTTGGCTTCTGTCTACTGATGGCGTTAAAAATATAAAAAATGAATTTTTTAAATATTTGAAATCAAAAATAATATATTTTCAGTCAAAATTTCAAATATTATATAACGTCATTTATAAATCTAATTTTAAGATATTAAAATTTTTGAAAAAATTTGATTTCAAAGTGTTTGAGCTTGAGGATTCGAATTTTAAATTATTTTATTTTAACAAAAAAGGAGGAAAAATTGATATATGATATATCGCCTGTGAATAACTATAAAGGCAACAATTTGACAACTAAATTTGATTTTAATTTTTATATAGATAATGAGGATCAATTAAAAGTATATTTATATGATGAAAATAATATCAAAATCGAACTAAAAAACAATGTTGACTATAGAGTTGACGAAATTAAAAACAAAAACGGAAGCTTCATCACTTTCCCCATTTCCACTTCTCAATATGAAGTTTTAAAAGATAACCAAAATATATCGCTCGAGCTTGATTTGCCCATAAGCCAAGAAACGCAATATAACAACAGTTCTCTTTTAAACCTTGAGGCTCTTGAATATTCTTTTGACTATTTGACAAGATTGATTCAAATTTTAAAAAGAAAATTGAGCCTCTGCGTAACAACACAAGAATGTTCCGACGTTACTCCCCAAGAGCTTATGAAATCATTAAATAATGCTCAGGTTGTGACAAACGAGCTTGCGCAAAAAGCAAAAGAAGAAGCAAATACCGCTTCAAAAAAAGTTCAAGAAGCAAATGACATTTTAAATAAGATTTCAAAATACGGGATATTGCCGGATAATATAACAACACTCACCGACCCCGACGGTAAGCTCCATGCGCCAAGGCACGATTTGTTTGACCTCGTTTCAAAAGACCACATCCTGTCTTTTGAAGAATCCTATGGCCTTGCAAGGCTTGGCTCTTTAGTATATAAAGAAGGGGTGCCGGGCACAAGATACGGCTACAGCGACTTTTATAACACCTGTTTAAAAGAATACAAAGATGAAACAAATGAAGTATATCAAAAACATCTAAATGTCGAAATTGTCGGAAATCCAAAGATAGATTTAAAAACAGGCGATATATCGCAATTTTCAACAAGCGCTTTTGCTAATATGCCCATAAACCTTGACCCCTCAGACAAGCCTTGGAGATTCAAATGGGTTGCAACAACGGCTTCAAGCTTTAACACAACCGCCAAACAAACAGGAGGCCATATTTTAGGCGACGCTTTAAATGCTCCCTTTAACGGTCTTTGGGTTCAAATTTTCGGCGGCAAAATCGGTTTTGATATTAGTTCAAACGGCACAAGCTGGATGCACCCGGATCCTTCCTCATTACTTACCTACAGCGCCGAACCCGATACAAAATACTATGGTATCATCACTTTTGACGGCACTAAATATGAAATGCAAATTTCAAAAAATGATGAAAGTAATTACACTGTTGCAGAATCATTTGAAAGCAGCGCAATTAAATTTACCAAGTCTAACAGCCTCGGTATCACCACCTGCGACACTCCCTCAGGTCCCTGGGGAGGCATTTTGCATATGGATGAATGGTTTTTTGAAGTCGATGGGCAGATAGTTTGGAAGGGTGCCGATGATATTTTATATCAAAACAAAAACAAACACATCTTCTATGACATTAAAGAAAAAGAAAAAATCGATGAAATATATTCTAAAACAGGGATTGCCTGGTTTTATGGAATTGATGAAGTTAATGAAAGAATACTTTTGCCAAGAAATGATTATTTCTTTCAAAACGCGGCAGATGAAGATTGTTCCAAATATATTGAAGCGGGATTACCCAAATTTGATATTACACTTGATGTTCCGTTGACAGGAATATATCATACGGTAGCAGGCGGCACAGCTCGCATTCTTACGGGATATACCAAACAAACCGTAACAACTTCCGTTTATGGCAATTCAACAACGGTTCAACCGCCTTCATCGGGCGTTGTTACATATATGGTCGTGGGTAATACATTTATCCCAAGGGCTTTAAGTGATGTGATTGATGTCAGCGAGAGTCAAAACGACACAATCCCATTGTTCACTGGTCAATATTTCGATTTTAAACCAAATCATCTGTCTTGGGTTAAAGCCGGAACTTATGCCGACGGAAAGGTATATAAAAGCGCATATAACGAACTTATCAAAATATTAAACGGTCAAGAAACAAAATATGGCGAAGGTTTTAAAGTCATTGAAGAAAAAAATAAGCAAGGAAGCGCAGACTATAGCGAATATTGGATAGTAAACCAAGAAAACGAAACATTCAGAGTCCCTCTTAAAACCTCTCTTTTAAATACAATACAAAACGCAAGAATATTGATTGAGAAAAAAGAACCCACGGAAGAAGATAAAACATGGTATAATCTTTATTCGGACGGATGGCTTGAACAGGGAGACTGGGGCTTGCCTTTGGATGAAACAAAAGGCGAAAAGCTCGTCACACTCTTAAAACCATACAAAGATAAAAGTTATGAAGTGTTCGCTTCAAGCACTGTTAATAACCTTTACGCAAGCGCCCATGTCGAATCCGAAAACGAGATAAAATGTGAAACAAGAGGTCATGATTTTACCACGCAGCCTTGTCATATAAGTTGGATTACAAAAGGATATGCGCAAAAGCCGACTGTTGATCTGATTGCAAATTCTCAAAATACAAACCTTTATTTTAAAATAGCTAATGCCGTAGAAAATCTTGAAATTATTGATGCCGGGGAATTATTGGAAGAAGTAAACAGTACGGTAAATAAAGTCATAGAACTGTCAAAAGAAACCGTAAATAAGACCGAATGCAAAGCTTATGTTATTCAAACTTATACAAACGGCGCGTCAGGTTATAGAATTTACTCTGACGGATATTGCCAACAGTGGGGCACGACTTCAAACGGTTCTTGGATCAATGTTGTATTATTAAAAACATATAATTCAACAAATTATAATGTAACTGTCGGTGGTGGCGATTCGTCAGGGGCTTGGTGCGTTTCTCAAATAGCAGCCGCAAATATGATTAGAGTGGGCAGTAGAGGAACCACAACTTGGGGCTCGAATCCGGTAACTTGGAGAACTTGCGGCTATTTGGCGCAAGGAGAGTATTAATGAATTTTATGGAAAGGATTTTAACTCTATGGAAATAAAGACAACACTTAATAAGCCATATACCGAAAAACAAAGATTAAATTTTATTATTGCATTTAATCATCTAAAAGGATATACCATAAAAGAAACCGAAAACACTCTTGAGGCTTGGGGGTTGACGCAGGAAGAAAAAAAACAAGCCGAAAAAGAGCGCATTAATATGCTCTCTTTAACAAAGCGCGAAGTCTTTTTGGCACTCTATAAGGCAAAAGGAATAACCCCCGATATTGTTAAATCTCAAATAACAGATCCAACGGCGTTGATTGAATTTGAATATGCAAATGAATATTATCGCGGAAATCCTCTTATTGATTTAATCGGCGAAAAATTGGGCTATACGAGCGATGAGCTTGATTATTTATTTTTAAATAAGGAATTGCCTCAAAAGCAAGAGCCTAAACCCGAACCAAGCGAGATAGAAGGAAAGGAAGGGAATATGGCAGTTGAAGAAAAGGATTAGACAAACAGGAATAATTACAATATAATCGTTTATAGGGTAAGTACCTAACCCCCGCCGTCACAGACAATTTATGAAGAATTGAAGCGGAAAGGGGGTGAAAAGATGAATAAAAAACATATAAAAAGTGCTATCAGAGCACTGATAACACTTTTAAAGTTTATTTACTTTATCTTATAGGGTATGAAGCGAAGCTCTAAGGAAGTACCATTTCTTTAGGGCTTCCCCCTATATTGTTATTATTTATCATATTCCCGTATTTGTCAAGATATAACAGGCAAAGTTGTTTGTATTGGAGTATTAAAAATGTGTATGGAATGTTTTGAAAAATTGCCAAAATTTATTTTTGCCGAGAAAGAATATATGCGCTGGCAAGATAATAAAAGGTGCTGCGTTGGTTTTTCCGCAATGCCCGATATTCGCAATAAACAAATAAATAAATGCGTTATGTCCAAAGAGGAAATAAAAAAAGCAAAGAAAAAACCTTTATATCTTGCTTGTGATATTGATGTTTATTTGTGTGATAAAAGCACGGGGCTTGAATATACCTTTACAATAATTAAAGGATATGATTATGACGGAGCTAGTATTGCTCGTTTTTTATGGCGAATAATAGGTTCAAAAGAAAATATCGAATATAAAGTGGCTTCGCTTATTCATGATGTTCTTTGTGAAAATCATTATCTTGTTAACAATGACAGATATTTTGCAGATAAAATTTTTGAAAGTTTACTTGAAGTTGCTGATGTCGGAGCCTTCAGACGTTGGCTGATGTTTCATAGCGTAGATAATTATCAAAAGTTTTGTTCTTGGGGGAAAGAATGAATATCTCAGCAGAATTGTTATTGTTAATCACCATAAACATCATAAGCGCCGGTATTTTTATTGGCGGGCTTGCAACAAGCATAAAATTCATTGAAACTCAGATAAAGCGCCTTGAGATAAAGCAGGATAAGCATAATAATTTGATAGAGCGAATGGCGATTGTTGAGCAGTCCCTTAAGTCCGCACATAAAAGAATAGATAAAATTGGAGGATAGATTATGTTGAATTTTAAAATGTCCGAATTGATTCACTCTGATATTGCAGTTAAAAACAATATCAATAATATGCCCGACATTAATTCAATGGATAATATGCTGAATTTAATTGTATTTTGCCTGCAGCCCATAAGAGAATTGATTAAAAAACCGATGATAATAACTTCGGGCTACAGATGTCAAAAAGTAAATTCTCTTGCCGGCGGGAAAACGAACTCTCAGCACCTTAAAGGCCAAGCAGTAGATTTTAAAATCTCGGGTATGAACCCAAGTCAAATAATAAACATAATAAAAAATTCAAATATCGAATATGACCAATTGATAAACGAATTCGACAGCTGGGTTCATATCTCATATTCAAAAGGAAAAAATCGAAAACAGCCACCATTTAAAATTCCTTAAGTTTTTTGTTTTGTTCGTTCCATCATTTTTCGTTTTGCCCTTTTATATTATTAAATATAAAAGGGCTTTTTTTATTTTGCACTTGAAATTATCATCTTAACAATTGAATTAATTTTTTGTAACTTGTTGACAACAAAAAAAAACGCTACTATAATACTTGAAGATAGATTGAAAATTAGTTTATAAAGGAAGTACATTTATGAGACTTAAAAAAGGTTTTACACTTGCCGAAATTCTAATCGTATTGATGGTTATCGGTGTAATTGCTACTTTGACGGTTCCTACAATGATGAAAGGTGTCACAGAGGCGCAATTAAAGACTAGTTATAAAAAGGCTTATAACACTATTGCAAACTTCGCTGCAATGGAAAGGGTGTCCGGTGCTTTGCCTTCAAGAGCAACAGAAAAAAGTATTGCCGGTATGTATCAATCTTTAAACGGTGCTCTATCGGTTACAACTTTTGCTCAACATTCACTTAACAAAGGTGTAACTATAGGTGCAACATTTAGCCCCTGTGTTACATATGACAAAGATACAATCGGAGCGCATGATGTTGATTGTAAAGGTGCAACATTAACTTTAGGCGGTGCTGATACCGGTGCATCAGGCGGCCCGCAAGAGGATTCGGTAACTTGGATTATCACTGAAGATAACTTAGCTTATACTGTTCTTCCCGGCGGAAGCGGTGAGGATAAAAACTGTTCTACAAAACAAGTTATCGCAGCTCAAGATTCGGATCAAGAAGCAGCAAACCTATCATGTGCTGTTGTTGTAGTTGACGTTAACGGTTTATCAAGAGGCCCAAATACATTCGAATCACAAGGTCTTGGCAATGCAGGACTTGATGCCGGAGTTAATCTTGATGCAATTACGGGCGACTTATATAAAATCTACTTAGGTTCTGACGGCGGTACGGCCGGACCTCGCTCCGCTACCGTTACAGGCAGAATCGCTGCTGATTTAAAATAATTAAGATTAAATCAAGCGCCAAAATAAGTTCAAAGGCGATTTAATAAAACCCTAAATCGTTTTAACAACACTAGTAAACATTAAAAGGCACTTTCAAAATCTAAAAACTTTTGAAGGTGTCTTTTTTTTACTTTCTCCCTTTTCCTTTTTCCCTTCCAATTAAATATGATCTAAAATATAATTATGCGAAAACCATTCAATATCGTCACAAACGGACATCAGAGGTATCTGGCATTTATATTTTACTTTAAGCGCAAGCGAAATTAAATAATCGCAAAAATGGGGATTTTGAGCCAGTATCGGACTTATTATGTTTGTTCCGATACAGTTAAAGCTTCTTGCGCCTTCGGTTTTATCTTTTGCGTTATTTCCAAAACCTTTTTTGACGGTTATAAAAGGTTCGCTTTGGCTGTTTAAATAAAAAGCCATCGTATGATTTTCAAAGCCCGCAATTGTCTTATCTTCCAAAAATGAGCAAAAGCCGGCGATATTTCCTATATATTGCGTCTTTTGTGCTTTTGCGTCGACGTCAAGTAATGAAATTGCGTTAATTTCGGTTTTGTTGTGCATCTGATAAGAACTTGAAAAAAGCAAATATCCGCACCCCACAGCCAGCATCGGAACCCAGGCGATGGATGCCACATGGAGCTCATTTGCGCTTCTTTTAAGGAAATAAAGAGCATAATCGAGTTTATCCGTGTTTGTGCCCCCGATGTAATAAAAATCATATTTTGAAGATTGGATTTTGTCGTTTATGTTTATTTCATTGACCGTTACTTCAATATCCCTTAATGACGCACGAAAAACAAAGGCATCTATATTTGCTTTGTCACAAAAGCCTTGCAGGATGTCGGGATAAAGGTATGCAATTTTTAATTTAAGAGGATTTCTTGGCATTTTTTAATAGCGTCATCAGGTGTTAGCTTAATTATATCATTATCTTTTCTTTGCTTAAATTCTACAAGCCCTTCATTTATTGTCTTTCCGACCGTGATTCTAATCGGAAAACCGATTAAATCCGCATCTTTAAATTTCACGCCGGCTCTATCCAATCTATCGTCAAGCACAACTTCAATACCCAGTGCATTTAATTTTTCATAAATTTCGTTTGCAACTTTCTTTTGAGCTTCATCTTCGATATTAACAGGGACAATATCGACATGATAGGGCGCAATTTCTTTTGGCCAGATGATACCAAAATCGTCATGGTATTTTTCAACCGCTGCTGCCATTGTTCTTGAAACACCGATTCCGTAACACCCCATAATATAAGGTTTTAATTGCCCTTGTTCGTCTGTATAGAGTGCTTTCATGGGTTCAGAGTATTTTGTTCCTAATTGAAAAATATTACCCACCTCTATTCCTCTTGTGATTTTAAGGGGCTTATTGCAAATTGGGCAAAATTCTCCTTCTTTAACAATTGCAATATCGACAAAATTAATGTCATCTTCAAAATTTGCTCCCCAATTTATTCCAACAATATGTTTATCTTTTTCATTTGCTCCCATAACAAAATTTTTCATTCCTTTTGCTGATTCATCAAAAAGAAGGGTAACTTTTGTTTTATCAACATTTCTGTATCCAATAAAACCTGCAGGGGCATTAAGGTATTTTTCAATTTCTTCGTTTTCCATCGGGCGGATTTCAAGAGCGTTAAGAGCATTTAATAGTTTTGTTTCTTCAATATCCTTATCCCCTCTAATCATGGCAAGTACAGGTTTTGAATCCGCTATATAAGCGACGGCTTTTAAGATACAATTTGGATTAATGTTTAAAAATTTTGATAAATCTTCGATTGTTTTTATGTTTGGCGTATCAATTGTTTCTTCTTTATCAAATCCGCCGTCTGTTTGCTGAATCGGTAAAATCGAAATCGCATGGTTAGAATTTGCGCTATAGTCGCAACTTTCGCAATAAAATACATTATTTTCCCCGACCATTGTGTCAACTAAAACCATATATTCATGGGATACTTTTCCGCCTATTGCTCCGGAATCTGATTGCACCGCTTTTGTTTCAAGCCCGCACCTTTGAAATATTCTTGTATAGGTTTTTCCCATAACTTCATATTCGCGCTCTAAATCTTCTTGCGTTGTGTGGAAAGAATATGCGTCTTTCATAATAAATTCCCTGCCTCTTAAAAGCCCAAAGCGCGGGCGAATTTCATCTCGGAATTTTGTTTGGATTTGATAGAGATTAATCGGCAATTGTTTATAAGAATTTATTGTTTCGCTCACTGTTTGGGTGATGACCTCTTCATGGGTCGGAGAAAGGCACATATCAATATCGTGTCTGTCTTTAACTCTTAAAAGTTCTTTGCCATAAGCTTGCCAGCGGTTTGATTTTTGCCAAATTTCGGCCGGTTGTACAAATGGCATCAAAAGTTCTTGAGCGCCCGAAGCGTTCATTTCCTGCCTTACGATGTTTGATATTTTTGTTAAAACTCTTTGAGCCAAAGGCATATAAGTATATATTCCGTTGGCCAGTTTTTTAATAAATCCTGCTCGAATGAGCAATTTGTGAGACATTGCTTCAGCATCGTTTGGAAATTCTCTTAAAGTTTGAACAAAAAGTTTTGACATTTTCATAAGTGGTGTTTCTCCAAATAAATTTTTATAATTTAATTGTAAATCAAATGTATTTTAAATAAAATATTGTATTGATAAAAATTCAAAAAATATATAATATAGTAATATGGAAAAATGTATCTTGGGTAGTTTAAGTATTTTGGCACTTCTTGCGCCGATTGTTTTTGCGCTTTATCTTATTGCCAAAAAATTAAAGCTGTCTTATATTAAAAAGCCTGTTTTGAATTTGGGAAGTGTAGCTATAAACGGTTTTTCATTTGTAATTTTTTGTATTATTCTTTTTTTAATAAAAATTTCAAACACGAGCTTAAACGTCGATTTTAATTTCATTACGATTCATTATTTCTCGCTTGATTTTGGGATATATATTGATGAATTTAACAGTTTGTTTTTGATATTTTCTTCGCTTATTGCGACATTAATCGCATATTATTCAAAAATATATTTTGAAAAAAAGAAAAATTTCATTTTCACAAAACAAAGATACTACGCCTTTTTAAACATCATCGCGGCGTTAGCGTATCTGTTTTTTGCAAGCGTTAATCTTGCCCAAAGCATTGTTCTTTTGCTTTTGATTAGCGCGAGTGTACTAATATTTTCATATTTTGATATTTTTAAAAACGAGAGCGCAAACAATATAACCCGTTTTTTCAAAATTGATTTAATCGGAAATTTTTCTTTGCTTTTGGCGGGGTTGATTCTTTTTAAATATTGCGTTTTATCTTACGATTATATGGACTCGAATTCGCTCAATTACAATGAATTGAATCTTCTAATTAGCTATACGCAAGGAATCAGCTTTGATTTTGAATTTATTATAATTGTAATTTGTTTCACGATTTTTTATATGACAAAATTGAGCATTTTTCCTTTCAACTATTATTGGAGCTTTTTTGCAAACAGTTCAAACCTTTTATATTTGTGCGTTTATTCTCTCTTGAATAACCTAATCGGCGTGTTTATGCTCTTTAAGATTCAAAGTGCATTTGAATTGATGCCTGTGTATAAAAAAGCGGCACTTGTAATTGCAGCTTTGAGTATTGCTATATCACTAATTCAGATATTTTTTGAAAAAAATACAAAGATAATCTTCGGGTATTTATCAAGCATCTATAATTCTTTGTTTTTGGTTTTGTTTATCAGCTTAAAACTAAACAGAGCGCTTATATTATATTTTGTTTTGGGGTTTTTTGCGATAGTTTATCTTATGATACTGTTTTATTTTGATAAAACAAATATCAAAAAAAGGCTTGTGAATAAACAAGTCGGGTTTTTGCTTGAAAAAAGCTATATTGTAATTTTTGAATCATTGAGCCAAAAAGTCACGGAGGTTTTTGATTTCATCGATGAAAAAATTACACAAAATATCATCAACATTTTTATTTGGATTTTCAATTTTTTGACTTCAATATTTGTTATAAAAACAATGAAGGATAGTGACATAAAATCGGTCAAAAATATTTTGATTATATTTGCGTTTTTTGTGCTCATCTGCGCTTTCATTGCGCTTTATGGGAGGTATAAATGCTAGAAAATGTCCTTAAAATATATCTTATTGCGCCGTTTTTGTTTTTCTTGGTACTCATTGTTTCAAAATTTCTTAAGCCTTTGGCGATAAGAAGACTTTCTAAGGCATTCTTTTTTGTAATGTTTTTTATTTCTTCTTTGATTCTTTTAAAATGGCAAAATCATCTTTTTTCATTTTTGAATATTAATTTTCATATAAATAAATTCAGCTCCTATATGGCGTTTTTGCTTGAGATTATTTATCTTTTGTTTGTTTTTTATTCAAAAAAATTCATCGATTCAAAACATAAAGTTTTTTATTCAAGCACAATTTTGTCATTCGGACTTGTTAATTTATGCTTGTTTTGCGACAATATCTTTGTTTTTCTTTTGGTATTGTTTTGGATTTTTCTTCTTAATTATTTTTTGGGTTCGATATTTTTTGTTTCAAAAACCTCTTTTCAAGACAAGAAAAATTCTTTGATTAATAATTCAAAACAGCTCTTTGCGGACATTTTTACCGTAATGGGCGCATCGTTTTTAATTTCAAAAGATTTTATAAGATATTTTCTTATAAATAACATCGATTTTTCTTTCACGGAACTATCTCAAAACATCTATAAAATCAACGATTTTTCAATCGAGCTTGCGTTTTTTGGGTTTTTGATTTTGATATTTCGTTTGTTTAATTTTATGGGCTTTAATTATCGAAAATATGATTTTCAAAAAAGCGCAAAAGCCTATCTCATCGGTTTATTAGAAAATCTTAATTTAATGATAACGGGCGTTGTTTTGTTTTTTAAATGTTACTTAAATTTTGATTTTTTGTTTTTCCAATTTCAAAACGAAATTGCGATATTATTGCTGATTAATTTTGTTTATTATATTTTTCTTTGCCTCAATCAAAACGATATATTCAAGTTTTCAAACAATATCTACAAGGGTTTTTTGATTTTTGCGATATTTTCGGTTTTTTCTTTCGAGCAAAACGCGTTTAGGATATTTCTGTTTTATATCTTTGTTTTGTGTTTGTCATATTTGATGACGGGGTTTGTAAGTGCATTTTTGTTTGATGAATTTAAAACATCAAAACTTGATGAATTTAAAAAGATAAATGATTCAAGCAGATTGAGCCAATTGTTTATAGCATTGGGGTTTTTAAATTTTGTGCTTGTACCAATATTACCTATGTTTAGCGCATTTATGGTTATAGCAATTGCGATGTTTTGCACGCAATATGAAGGCGTTATGTTAAATATTCTGCCTTATTTTTTGATTTTCGGAATGTTTCTGATTTGTCTCGGAGGAGTTGATGTAATCAGAAAAATCCTAATCGAGCCGGTTGAAAAGGACGAAAGAAAAAATGTTTTAAAAACTCATCAGATTTTTGTTTTTGCAATTTTGATATTCATAATGATAGTTTGCGGATTTTTCCCTGATTATTTTATAGATGATGTTGGGTTTTTATCGTCGTTAGTGCCTCAGATTTAAAAATTTTTAAAAGCAAAGGGATAAAAAATGGAAAATTTATCGGATTATTTAATAGAAAGAATTGAGATTATATCGTATTTTTCCCCCGAGGTTATATGCATTCTTGCAATATTAATCAATCTTTTTATTTTTTTATTTTTCAAAAAGAAAATAATAAGCGCAAAATTGAGCGATTTTATAACAAGCCTTGCTTTTTCAATTAATATGTTAATCTTGGGGGCGATATATTTTACAAGCTTTTTTAATAACAACAGCTACAGCTTTTCGATTCTTAAAGAATCGTTTATGGTGAATGGGGATAATATAATTTCAAGGTTACTAATAAATGTTTTCTTTTTGTTGTTCATCTTAACAACATATAAAATTTCAAGAAAAACGCGCTTTAAAGTGTCATTGTTAAATTCAATATTGCTTTTGTTAAACATTGTATTGGCTGCTTTTGTTTCGTCTAATTTTAATTTAATTACCTATGTTCTTTTTGAAATGAGCATATTTTTGATTTATAACTATTGTCAAAATACGAGATTTCGAATTTCAAACGTGTATTGCGCAAGTTTTATTTTAATTAACATCATCGCAAGCGTTTTATTTTGTATATTCTATTTTACAAACATCGAAATTCAAGATTCGTCTCAAATTGCAATTATGGAAACATGCATAAGCATTGCGATACTTTTAAAAGCGGGATTGTTTCCGATTTATAATTATACAAATATTAAAGAGTGCAAAAATAACCCTTTGTTCAGTGTTTTTGCATTTTGTTTGATGCCTGTTTTGGGTATTATTACCTATTGCAATTTTTTGGAAGGATTTAATTTCAGAAACGAAGTTTATACGATAAGCATGTTCTTTTATCTTTCCGTTGTGATATTGTCTTGTGCCGTGAATGCGCTTCGAGCTAAAAATATGACAAAATTTATTGCCAATTGTGCTTTTGTGCATTTTTGCGCGAATCTTGCCGCATATTTAGGCACATTTGACACGAGCTTTATTAAATATAACTATTGGACAATGTTTTTTGAATTTTGTTTATTTGCGATGATTTTTGTTTTGAATATTAATTTAAAAATTAAAAAAGTTAATATATCTAATTTGCGCTCAATTTTCATTCATAACAAAGTTTTTGCTTCGATTTTTTCGATTTTGCTTTTGATTAATGCTTTTTGCATCCCTTCGTATTTGCTTATTGAGAATTTTGAAGTTTTAAAAGTTATTTACAGTTTTGATAAAATCACGTCTTATATTTCGTTTTTGATTGTTTTTGCGTATGTTTTGATACTTTTAAACAGTTTAAAAATAATCAAAAATATCTACAGTTATGATAAAAATATGCTTTTATTCAAACTTAAAAAAGCAACAACACCAAACTATGTCATTGCTTTTTTAACGGTAATAATTTTAATAGCAAAAATGTTTTTGCTATAGATTTTCCACTTGATTAGGATCAACTCTTCTTGTTGAATATTCGGGTTCATCCCCGTTCCAGGTGTTTGAGAAGTTGATTTGATGTTCGCCAAAAGTGTTGTCATCTTGAATCGGATCAACATAGTTTTTGACTTTTGTATAGCCTCTGCCAAAGGCATTACCTTCTTTTTTGACAAAACGTTTTTGATAGCTTTTGTTTTCGCCTTGGCTTCTGTATTTAACATCATCCATAATTTTAAGCGCACTTTCGCTATAGCCTTGTAATCTTAATGTGTCGACATCACTTGTTCTATCGGCACCGATTGAAGCGTATGCCATTAAAGGTGTCATAGAAAATGCCAAAAGCAAAAAGATATTTTTTAAATTTTTCATATTTCGCCCTTCTTACTATTTTTACCTATTTTACTCCTAATGATAATAATAATTCTTAATTTTATTATATACCATTTTTAATAATATTCAAAATATTAAATTTTTAAATCCTGCATAATGATGGTTTCTAATTCATCCAAAAGTTTTTCTTGAGAAACTTTTTTTATCATCTCGCCCTTTTTAAATATATACCCTTCACCAATAGCTCCCGCTATTCCATAATCAGCATTTGCTGCTTCTTTTGGGCCGTTTACGGGACAACCCATTGTGGCTATCGTTATATTTGCTTTGAGGTTTGAAAACCTTTCTTCAACTCTTTTTGCCAGCCCTATTAAATCAATCTGCGTCCTTCCGCAAGTTGGGCAGGAGACAAAATTCACTCCTTCGTTTCTTAATTTTAATGTTTTTAATATTTCTATCCCCGCTTTAACTTCTTCTATCGGATTTTCCGTTAGCGACACTCTTATGGTATCTCCTATTCCCTGATAAAGAAGTGTCCCAAGTGCAATCGACGATTTAATTAAGCCGTTTTTGAGCGTTCCTGATTCAGTAAGCCCTACATGCAGAGGATATGGCGTCATTTCATACATTTTTTGATAAGCTTTAATGGTTGTTATAGTATCAGAGGATTTAAGAGAAATTTTAATCAAATGAAAATCAAGGTCTTCAAGAATTTTTATATGCCGATTAGCTGAAATTATCATTTTATCAACCAAGGATAGATTTTTATTTTCGTATAAATCTTTTTCCAGTGAACCTGCGTTGACTCCTATTCTAATTGGAGTATTAGTTTTTTTTGCCATTTCAACAACGCGTTTTGTGTGTTCAATGTTTCCGATGTTTCCTGGGTTAATTCTTAAAGCATCTATTCCCATATCCATTGCAATAAGAGCTAATCTGTAATCAAAATGAATGTCGGCCACAGTCGGAATGGGAGATTGTTTTACAATTTCTTTTAGTGCATAAGCGCAATTTTTATTTAACACCGCAAGTCTAATTATGTCACATCCGGCGTTAGCTAAGCTCTCAATTTGTCTTAGAGTGGATAGGGTGTCATTTGTTTTTGTGTTTGTCATGGATTGGACGGAAATTTTAGCACCCGCTCCGATTTCGACATTTCCGATTTTTATTTTAATTTTTTCCATATATTTTTTAAAAACTCCAAAATTATGATAAAATCATATCATAAAATTTAATTATTAGCGGAAATTAGAGATGAAACTATTAAATTACGAATTTAAAAAGTCAAAATACCCGATTTTTAAGATATGTTTTTGGATTTTAATCGCTTGCTCTATAATTGGGGTTTTATATATCCTAAAAACTAACGCATATTACTTTAATATTAAAGGTATAAGCCCCCTAAAACCCGTGAACCTTAATATAAAATTCACTCATAAAACGCAGGATAGGTTTTTTGTGTGTTTTGATGAATTTTGTTCAAACCCAAAATACACTTCCCAAACGGCAAACCTTGGGAATTTTAATTTTATTAAAAGTGCATCATATAATCCGGAAAATAAGGATTTTTTTAATACAAAAATAAAAAACCTCTATTTTGCAATTCCAAAAGACATTAATAATCTTGAAAATAAAATAGAAAAATTTGATTTATTTATTGCAAATGATTATAGAGAGTATAAATTTAGCGAATTTAAAAATTTTGAAAAAAAAGATGTTTCAATAATTCTTGATGACACAAAAAAAGATGTTAATTACACTATCTGTAAATTTCCAAATACCTCTAATTATATAGGAATCAGAAAACATCTTTTGATTCTTGTTTTATCTTTGGTTTTTTATTTTAAAATCTTTTTGATGCCTTATTTGTGGCTGTTTGTCGCTATTTTAATTTATCTTTTTAATAAAGATGCTTTTAAAATTTCTTTTAAAAATAAAATAATTGTATTGTTTTCGCTTGTTTTTGGGTTTATCTTCGTTGAAGGGGGAGCGTATTTAATTTTAAAACATTATCAAAATGATGCTTATAAAGAATTTATCAACAGGGATATAAAAAACTATTCAAATGATTATAAAATCTATGTTTTTGACGATAAAAAAGATTTAAAACTCTCAAAAGACGTCATTTTAAAAACGATTGACACAAAAAAAGATAAACCGATTATAAAAATAAATAAAAACGATTATATAAAAGACAACGAAAAAGCCTTGATATATCTTAATAGCGAGGTTTGTGACGTTAATATATTAACGATTAACAACCCCAAAAGCGAAATTTATAGGACAAATTATAATGATATTGTAAAAATAGTTTATGAATAGTTTTTTAAAGAGATAAAAAAGGAAAAAAGGGAAAAAAGGAAATGATTAAAATAGCAGTAATATCTGATATTCACGCAAATAAAGATGCGTTTTTAAATGTATTAAATGACATTAATGAATTTAACCCCGATAAAATCTTTTGTTTGGGAGATTTAATATTAGCGGGGTATGACCCTAATTTTGTTGTTCAAAAAATAATTGAACTTAAGGAAGAAATGAAAGAAAATTTTGAAATAATTCAAGGTAACACTGATAAAATGGTCGCTTATTGCGATGATGAATTGATTCAAAAGACAATTGAAAGTTACCCCTGCATGGGCTATTCCCTTCAAGATGACGTTAAAATCACGGATAAAAAATATATTGATTTTGTAAAAAACCTTCCCGAAAATAAATATGTCGAGGTAAACGGTCTTAAAATCGAGCTTGTACACGGTTCACCAAGAAGACAAAATGAAAACATCTACCCTGATTTAACGGATAGTACAGTGAGTGAAATGGTTCAAGATAGTTTGGCAGAGCTAATTTTGTGCGGACACACTCATATCCCTTGCGGCTATAGCTTAAATTGCTCAAAGACCGTAATAAATGTGGGTTCCGTCGGTCGCTCAATGACAAAAGACAGAAACGCTGTCTATTTAAGACTAATGGTAGATGATGAGGGGAGTTTTTCAAGCGAACATAGGATAATAAAATATGATAATCAAAAAGTAATAAATCATATACTGTCAAGAGGCTTAAACCGAGGGGAAGATTTAGCTAAAATGTACATAGCATAAAATTTATGATAAAATAAGGCAAAATAAAAATATATAATAAAATATAATAAAGTATAACAAAAAGGATTTTAATAATGGCAAATTTACAAGATATGCACGAAAACGCAGCGATGCTTTATGAAGAAAAAAAGCTCAAAGAAGCACTTTTAATCTATGAAGATATAATAAAAGCTAATCCCACCGATGAAGTTGCGCTCTCTTGCATTATGGATATATATTTGGAGCTTGACGATAAATTCAACTATTACCTGTCTCGAGCAAACGTTAATATTTCTCAAGGCAAAATGGAATATGCTATTAACGACACTAAAAAAGCGCTTGAATTAGATATGGATAATATTGACGCTCGAAGAAAGCTTGCAAGATTATATAAAGTCGACAACAAAAACTTAAAAGCGATTGATGAATTTTTAAAAATCGTTCACCAAAATGAAAATGATATGGATGCTTATTTTGAACTTGTCGATTTATATATGAAAGAAGGAAGCATCGAAAGCGCCATAACAATAGCGCAAAAGGCCAATGAAATCTTTAAGGATGAAGCAAGGGTTAAAAATATGCTCGCTCAATTATATTTCAAGGCAAATGATTTTGAAAATGCGCTAAAAGTTGTTGAAAATGACTTTTTGAGAGCAAAAATTCTTCTTCAAGATGAGCAAAACGAAAAAGCAAACGAAATTTTAAATAAATTTGACTATAACAATCTCAAAGATGAAATCGAAAAAAGAAATTACCTTGTTTTAAAGGCGCAATATTTCTATAATGCAAATGAATTTGATAAATCTTTGGAAATGATTGAGCAATATTCAAAAGTCGCCCGTCCGGATGCTATTTCGTTTCAAATGAAGGCATTGAACTATGAAGGAAAAAATGACGACTTTAACGCTCATCTAAATTGGGGATTTTGTTATAAACTTCAAGAAAAATTTGACGATGCGCTCGTTGAATTCGAACATGCTTATCAAATTGACCCTAAAAACAAAAGCTGTTTAATTGAACTTGCCAATTTATATCAGAAAAATAAAGAACGATTTGTTGCGATGGAATATTGGCAAAAAGTCTATGAAATTGACCATGATGAACAGGCAAGGGAGATTTTGGCCGAATTTTACTATAGCGAAGGCAACTTTGAAATGGCTCAAAATTACGGTAAAACTATAGAATCTAAAGAAGCACAAAGCGAAGAATACACGGGGTTTTTAGATAAAATTATGGGATTTTTTGCAAAAAAATAAATAAAATAAAGTTTTTAAAAAAAAGACCGTATAAAAAAATATGGAAAAAAACGAAAATTTTAATAATAATCCCGAAATCCAAAAGAAAATTGATTATATGAGAAATATTGTTTTGGATGAAAAAAAATGCAAAGAAATAGCGCAAAAACTTTGCGCTTACATTTCTAAATCCTAATTTTCCCCCATTTTACATTTTGCTTAGAGCAACTGTAAGATTTTTTTGAACAACGTTTAATTCGTATGTATCCGTTTTATTGTTTTTGAAATATGCATATTCGCCGATTGGAATACCTATATATTTCTTTTGATTCAAGTGTCTGTATTTTTTTGCAAACATAGCGCTTGACATAGATCTGTTTTTGAAATTAAAGCTTTGAATTTCAAAGTGGCTTTTTCGAACTTCGTTTAGTTTAATGTCGTCATTACAAAACGCGTCTGTTGTGATGCTCGGAATTAATTTGAGATTATTTTTGGCTTCGAGGTCTTTTTTGATTTTTGCCAAAGACTGCATTATTGTGTCATAAATTAAATCATATTTTGAAAAGTCGCTCGATGTAACGATTAATACGTCGCTTGTGGATATTTTTGTTGAGCCTAAGTATTTAGTTTGATTTTTAAATGCATTTGAGATTTTATCAAACACCATTTTATTTAAAAACTGTCTGTTTTGAGCGCTCACGCCTGTGTTTGAGTCATAATCCAAAGACAGGCAAATTGAATAATTTTTTATGACGTCATATTGAACCATCTGTTCTTTCATGGTCAATTCATTCAATTTACGCATTTCATCTTCTTCGATTAATCTTTGTATATTGAGAACAACTTGTTCAAACCTGTCTAATATGCAATTGAAAACGACCCAGGGAATTATTGAACAAAACAGGCAAAAACCCGTGTTTCGATATATGATTAAATCGTCAATATTGGGATAGAAAAAATGTGCAATCGGGTCAAATACTGCCCTTGCGCTATGCATTGCGGCTTCGTCCGATATTACGCCAAGCCAAAAAACAAGATACCAAAATCCCACAAAAATTGCGCTCAATACAAGAAAGTTCATAATCGTTCTTGAAGCACAAATCATCTTCTTTGCCCTAAAGACATCAAAATTTTTATTTAACATATTTTCTCTCCTCGATACATTAATAAAAACTTTTTTTGTCAAAAAATTGCCCGATTATGAAAATTTTTTTAACAAAAGTTTAAATTAAATTTTAAAAAAGCTTCGAATTCTTTTTATGGTTTGAATCCGGAGCTTTTTTAATTTTTATTTTATTGTTACAATTTATTTTTTTAAATTGTACAAATATCATCCATCAAATTTTTCAATTCTTGAAGATTATTATCCGCCACATCAGCATCATCTGCGTATGTTTCGATGTATGTTTTAACCAAAGGTTCGGTTCCGGATTTTCGAACCAAGACCGATGAACCGTCTGTGAAATAGAGCTTGATGCCATCTCCGCCTTTTCTATATCTTTCCATTGAGTCGAGATTATCTTGAGTTTTCTTAACATCAATATCAAAAGACCCAAAGGCACAGTCGCCTTGTTTTGCGTCTTCAAAAATATCTTTCATCTCTTGAATGATTCTTTCTTTATCGGCGTCATTATTCAATTTTTTGCTGATTACTTCCGCTCTGAACTCGGTGCCGAGGCTTTGTTTAACGTCTTTTAGGATTTTACCTATGGGTTTCTTTTCGCTTGCCATTAAATCAAGCATCAAAAGAAGAACGATTATTCCGTCTTTTTCCGGGATGTGTCCGCCGATTGTAAGGCCTCCGGATTCTTCTCCGGCAACTAAAATATCGCCTCCCATATTTCTCAAGTTTTTAATATCTTCCGCGATATATTTGAATCCGACGGGAGTTTGAACTATATCTAAGTCTGCTTGTTTTGCAAATAAATCTAATTGCGATGAAGTCGCTTGGCTTCTTATTATATCACCGCCCAAGCCTTTATTTTTGTTTAAATGATATGCGGTTAATAGTATTACGTCATTTGGAGTGATGAAATTGCCGTTTTCATCAATTACCCCAAACCTATCGGCATCGCCGTCGTTAGAAAGACCTATTCGCATTCTGTTTTGGTCATTTTTTACGGCGTCTTTAAGTTCTTGAAGATTTGTGCTTGTTGGATTTGGGCCTGTTTTTTTGCCTGAATAGACGTGAGAATAAGGAATTTCATAATCTCTTAAGATTTTTTCAAATGTCGAAGCGCCCGTACCTTTTAAATCATCGTAATATATTTTAATGTCGGCGTCTTGAATATTATCAAAATCAATTAAATCCAAGTTTTCGATTTTTTCTTTATATGATTCATAAGGTCTTACATGGGCTATTTGGCCTTTGTTTTCGGGAGTTTTTAACAGATAATAGCCTTTTTTAGCGGCTTTTACTACTTCATTCGCCACTTGTTTTGTGACCTCGGGCGGTGCAATAGCTCCGTCACTTGTAACAAGGTTATATCCCCCGTCTTCCCAAGGATTGTGAGAAGCGGTTAATAATATTGCAATGTCGGGGTCTCTTTGTTGAGTGTATAAAGCTAAAACGGGAGTTGGTACGGGGTCTGTAATATATTCTACATCAACGCCAATGCCGGACAATATCCCTTTAATTAAAGGCAAAGATTCTCTTGAAGCGACTCTTGTATCTCCGCCAATTACGACTCTTGGTATTGTTCCTCTTTCGCTTGCTTTATTTTTGGCATAATTTCCGACGCCAACCGTTAATAATTCAACAATATCTTTATTAAATAAATCGCTTCCGTATGTCGCTCTGTGGCCTGATGTGGAAGTGGAGAGGCTGTTTGCAACAATTTCTGCCGTTTTTTCGTCGACATTTATTTCCCTCACACCTCTTGCGCTAAATGATACGGAATCTTTAATCGGTGCAAAAGCAACATTTGGCGTGTAATTTACTTTCGTGTCATTTTTTAACATCGATGGCTTTGAAAGATTCAAAACGCTCTGAAAGTTAATTTTCATAAGTTCTCCCTCTTTTGTTATCCTAACAACTTTAAAATTATAAGCATTATTAATATAATCACAAAAAAACTTAATAACCAAGCGCAATTTTTTTGTATTTACAAAATTTAATAATATAATATTGGTATGGACTTATTTGAACAGTTGGAAAATTCTAATAAACAAGTGCCCTTAGCTCAAATCATGCGGCCCAAGACTTTGGAAGAATATTTCGGGCAATATGATGTGATGAGAGAAAATTCGCCGTTTTTAAGGCTTTTAAAATCCAAAAGACTTTTTTCTTTTATACTTTGGGGGCCTCCGGGGTGCGGAAAAACGACGCTCGCCAGACTTGTTGCAAAATATCATAGCGCTTCTTTTGTGGAGCTTTCGGCGGTTAATTCGGGCGTAAAAGAAATTAAAGAAACGGTTTTATTCGCTAAAGAACAATTAAGGCAAGGAATTAAGACAATTGTTTTTATCGATGAAATCCACAGGTTCTCTAAGACGCAGCAGGATGCGCTTTTGCCGCATGTTGAAGAAGGATTGTTTTATTTTATGGGCTCAACCACCGAAAATCCTTCCTTCCACGCAATCCCGGCACTCATTTCAAGAGCACAGGTTATTGTCTTAAAAGCGCTTGATTATGAAGCATTGAAAAAAATCGCCTTAAGGGGCTTAGAATATCTAAATAAAAACTATTCAAATAAAACGCTGGACGACGATGCTCTTGGAGCAATAATTGAGCTATCAAGAGGGGATGCGAGATTTTGTTTAAATGCGATAGAAAACTCTTATTTCGCATCATCCGATAGAATTACAAAAGAAACGGTCGAAAATCTGTTACAAAAAAATTCAATAAGATATTCTATAGATTTGCACTATGACTACGCTAGCGCCTATCAAAAGAGTTTAAGAGGAAGTGACGCCAACGCTGCAATATATTATCTTGCAAAAATGCTTGTTTCGGGAGAAGATCCAAGATTCATCGCAAGAAGGTTAATCGTTTGCGCCTCAGAAGACGTCGGAAACGCTGATTTTAGAGCGATTCTTGTAGCGGAAGCGGCACTAAGGGCAGTTGAACACCTTGGCATGCCGGAGGCTCGAATCCCGCTGGCACAGGCGACGGAATTTGTTGCGCGTGCTAAAAAATCAAACAGAGCGATAATGGCAATTGATAACGCTATGAAAGATATTCAAAACGGGCTTGACTATCTTCCTCCGAAGCATCTTCGCGATGCTCACTATAAAGATGCAAAAAAATACGGCTTTGGGGTTGATTATGTCTACACCCATGATAACCCCGATTATATCCAGCAGTTTATGCCCGATGAGATAAAAGATAAAAAATATTTTGATTTTTAGGATGTTTTGGTTTATTATATGTTTATAGAGTGTTGTTAAATGTAAATTTTTGTTAATAAAATGAATCAAGTTTAGCAACAAAAATTATGTTTGTATTTTATACAAGTGTGTTGACTTCATCTAGGAGACAAAAGATATGCAAATAGGCGCTATTAACTTAAATAAACCCCAAAATTTCAAAGGTTATGATGAACCTAAAAAAGTCTTTGAAGATTGCGAATATAAAGACATTACGGATGAACCGAAAGCAGACACCTTCGAATCATCATTTGATGAAGAAGATGAAGCAAGCTTGGCAGGGTTCATTGACGATGTTACAAAAGCAAGAAATAACGTTAATCCGCTAACTTGCTTGGTTGGTATATTAGCCGGCTATGCGACATTAAGAAGCGCAAGCAAGATGGTCGGATATATGAGAGGTTTTGCCGCAACCGGAGCTCAAGAAGCAACAAAAGGCATAGTTAAGCTCACTTCAAAAGCATTCAAGTCAATCGACACAACAAAAGCAGACGGAAAAATCGATAAATTCTTTTCAAAATTCAATAATAGCGCACAAAATCCTATCGATATAAATAACGAAAAAGCAACTCAAAAAGCTAAAACAATTATTACATCAATCTTTGGCGAACAAAGCAAAAAAGACAAATTAAACAACATCGCAAGAACAAAAGGCGACAAGTTTGTTGACGCTCTTAACGGACAAGGCATTTACCTAAACGGCAGAAGCTTGTTTGATAACGCTGTTGCATTAGGTGCCGCTTATTATATCGCAGACAGCGCTTCCGATGTTACCGAAGGCGCATTAGACGGAAGAAAAATCGAAAAAAGCGCGATTAAAAACCTCGGAAATCTAAAAACCTTCAACAAAATATTTACCGAAGTATTGGAAGCCGTTGACTAATAAAAGGTGATGAATATGGGTATTGATTCAATACAAAATGTCAAAAACGGTGTTATAAAAGGGCTTAATCGAATCGGAGCCCGCAGCCAAAGCGCGTATTACTCAATATTCAAACATGACAAAACAAAATACGATGAATTTTTAAAAAGCGGCTGGGATTATAAAGTATGTTCTCATACTTATGTCGGCGCGGGTATTGTCCTTGGGGCAATTGTGCTTGCAGCATCCGCAATTAAAAGTATCGTAAATAAAACAAAAGAAATTGAACATCGAAAAATCAATTATATCTAGTTAAAAATCCTTTTTGGCGCGAAAGCCCGGTTAAAAGCCATTAATAAAAATCCTTTAGCCTTTTGCCAAAAGCCAAAAATCCTTTAAAATTAATTCTACAGCTGAAAAAGGGCCAAAGAAGGTTTACAAAGGGGCCAAAAATCCTTTAACCTTGCTCAAACACCCTTAAAAATCTTAAACACCTTTAAAATCCTTTAAACAACCTTGAATATCTTTGAATATCTTTTAAACACCTTTAAATGCCTTTAAAATCCTTTAAAAATATAATTCTACAGCCAAAGAAGGCAGAGGAAGGTCAGCAAAAAAGGGTCAAGAAAGTTAAAAAAGGAGGCCAAGGAAGGCTAAACAAGAAGTCCAAAGAAGAAGGCCAAAGAAGAAGGCTAAAGAAGAAGGCCAAAGAAGGCTAAAAAGCTTAAAAAAAATCCAAAAAAAGTTAAAGAAAAGAAAAGTAATAGAAATAAACGAAAAAAGCAAATGATTTCATATCGGAATTGTTTGCTTTTTTCTTTTTTGCTTCAAAGAACTTTAAAACTTCCAAAGAACTTCCAACGAACTTTCAAAAAACCTCATATAACCACAAAATAATAGCTCATAGGCTAATATATTTTTCTTAAATAAATAATATAAATTTTATTGTAGTTTATATGAGATAGCAAAATTGAAAAATCGTTTTAGGAAAATATTTTGTCTTGTAATTTTATTTAATATTTTATTTTTAAATTGTCATTTTGCACATTTTACTAATTTTATTGTATTGGCTCAAGAAACAAACCCGGCCCAAAATAGCCAAAGCGAAAACAAATATCCGATTTTCAGCCAATTTTATATAAACCAAGATGTCCATGAAAAATTCAACCGAAAAATATTTAATATAAATTTAAAGGTAAATAAAATTTTTGTAAAAAATGTCCATATCCTTTGGGCAAGCCTTGTTCCAAAGTTTATTATAGATAGCTTAAACCTTGCATATAGTAACATTGAATACCCAAAAAAAGTCGTAAGTGCGCTTTTGCAAAAGGATTTTGATGCAATTAAACATGAAACAAAAAGGTTTTTGATAAACACGACTTTGGGTTTTGCGGGGCTTGTTGATATGGCAGATAGGATATTCAACCTTGAACCCTACAATGAAGATATGGAGCAGGCATTAGCCAAATGCAAGATGAAATGCGGAAATTATCTTGTTTTACCTTTTTTATCTTCAACATCTTCAAGAGATATAATGGGAAGAATCCTTGATTTTGCACTTAATCCGACGACATATATCGCCTCTCCCGTTGCTGCCGCGATAAAAATGGGACTTTTAATTAATCGAACGACATTTATTCAACCGATAATAAAAATGGTCGAATCAAATTTTGTAGACCCGTATGACGTTGCAAGGGAATTTTACGGGATTGATAAATATATTAAATTATCTAATTACGATAGGAAAAATGTCATTGAAAACATCAAAGAAACCTATAATGATGATGAAAAAGAGCTTGTCGATAATAATGAAAATCTTCAAGTCAAAGGAAAAGTTCAAGACGGCGAAAATTTGATTGTGACCATGGAATCGAATAATGATTTAACGGCAGACATTGCGCTTTTGGATTATAATGCGCAAAATCCGGTTATGGATTCAATGAGAACGGCGTTATTTGATTTAAAATCCTCAAATAAATCTATCTGGCAGGAAATTTCCCTCTGGAATCGAAATTTCGATAAAAAAATCAAAACCGCATCGGTCGAAATAACCCCAAACAGGGAAAAATATTTTTTCAGATATATTTTACAAAAACAAAAAGCCTCGCCTCTGGCTATCATTCTTCCTTCGATAGGGGAAGGCATAAATAATTCCCATAGCTCAATTTTGGCTGATATGTTTTATAAAGAAGGCTATAGCGTAATAATTTTGGGCAGTCATTTTCAATGGGAATTTTTAAAAAGTATGGAAAAAGGCTATAAACCGGGCCTCATTCAAGATGATGTAAAATATATTAATCTTGCGATAGAAAAAATTATAAAATATTTAAGCGAAAAATATGACAGAGTTTTTCTTGAAAGAACGGCTCTGGGTACGTCATTGGGCGCATTTTCGACCTTGTTTTTGGCAAACAATCAATATCAAACGGGCGCAAATAACATCGATAAATTTATCGCAATTTGCCCGCCTTATGAACTTTTATATGCGATAGATAAGATTGATAATATTATGGAATCTTGGCAAAAATACCCGGGCGATCTGGGCGATAAAATCGCTCTTTGCGCGGCAAAAGTTATGAGAATTTATAAAGATAAAGAAAAAGTCGCAAAAGATTTTAGCAAATTACCTTTTTCAAATTTCGAAGCGAAGTTAATCAGCGCCTTTATTTTCCATCAAAAACTATCCGACCTTGTTTTAATTATCGAAAAAGAAAATAATCCGAATCAAAATCAAGATGAACTATATTCGCTTGTCCATAAAATAGATTATAAAGATTATATGGAAAAATATTTCCTCTCAAATCACTCAAAAGATGAATTAAATGCCCTAAACAGCCTTGGCGCTATACAGAATTATTTAATTAATAATGATAATTATAAAATCTATCATAGCCTTGATGATTATTTGATAAACAAAGCTCAATTGAAGCTTTTGAAAAATTTATGCGATGATAAACTTGTCTTATTCAGCAATGGCGCTCATCTTGGCTTTTTATATCGGGATGAATTTATAAATGAATTAATTAGTGATATAAAATTAAATTCCAAAGGACATCAGGAAAAATTTGACCCAGATTCAAATAAAAACGTCAAAAAAGATTCAAAAGATAATGAAAATAAAGAGGCGCTTTCCCTGCTGCATTAAAATTGGGCATTAAAATTGCATTAGCAAATGTAACCTTTAATAGCTGATTTTGCGGCAGTATAGGGGCTTGAAAGATAGATAAAGCCTTCGGTGTTACCCATTCTGCCTTGAAAATTTCTGTTTTGGGTAGCAAGACAATTTTCGCCGCTTCCTAAAATCCCCCCATGCACGCCCACGCATGGGCCGCAGCCTGAAGGAATAAGATTTGCTCCGGCTTCTAAAAATATCTCTAATAACCCTTCTTTTGAAGCTTGGATATATGTATCTTTGCTTGCGGGAGCGATAATTAACCTAACGTCAGGGTGAACCTTGTTTCCTTTTAAGACACTAGCTGCGATTCTTAGGTCTTCGATTCTTCCGTTTGTACAGGTACCAATGAATACTTGGTTTAATTTAACATTATTTAATTCATCCGCTTTTTTAACGTTATCAACCGTATGCGGGCATGAAACCATTCTATCTACGCTTGAAGCGTCAATTTTAATTGTTTTTTCATAGATTGCATCATCATCCATTTTTATTTCTTTAAATTTATCAGCCCTGTTTCTTTGTGATAAAAATTCTTTTGTTTTTTCATCCGTCTCAAATAACCCTGCCTTTGCGCCCGCTTCAACTGCCATATTGGCTAAAGTGAATCTTTGAGACATTGTCATATTTTTTATTGTTTCACCGCAAAATTCTAATGCTCGATATGTTGCTCCATCCGCTCCGATAAGTCCGATAAGATAGAGCATGAGGTCTTTTGAAGTGACATTATCTTTAAAATTCCCATCTACTTCAATTTTAAATGAATTTGGAACTTTAAACCAGGTTTTACCAAATGCCATAGATACTGCAATATCGGTTGAACCCATGCCTGTTGCAAATGCTCCTAAAGCGCCCGAAGTACATGTATGAGAATCAGCTCCGACAAGGATTTCTCCGGGGTTGACATAATCTTCCACAAGTCTTTGGTGGCAAACGCCCTGACCGATGTCAGATAAGATTGCTCCATATTCTTTAGCGAATTCTCTTATAATTTTATGAGCGTCAGAGAGCTCTTTTCGAGGGCTAGGCGCTGCATGGTCAATAAAAAGAATTGTTCTTTTGGGATTAAAGAGTTTTTTATTTAATTTTTTAAATTCTTTAATGGCCAAAGGCCCTGTGCCATCTTGTGTTGCGCAAACATCGATATTTGCTATAACAAGCTCATTAAATTTCACATCATGTCCGGCATGGGAATATAGATGAGAATAGAGAATTTTTTGCGCTAAGGTTAATCCCATAAAAACAACTCCTTAAATAATCATATTTTTAATTATAAAACAAAAATGAAATACAAGTATTAAAGATATTTCGTTTAATTATATGATAACAAAGGGGCTTTTTTCTATGATAATAAAGCAATAAATTAGGAGTATTGTAACAAAATGGATATATTTGCTCTTATAGGCACCTTTTTTGGGATTGGTATGATTCTTTTGGGCCAAGCCCTTGAAGGCGGAAACATCAGTCAGTTATTGCAAATCACGGCATTTTTCATCGTTGCCGGAGGTACAACGGGGGCTGTATTTTTAAGCTTCCCGATAGAAGATTTTAAAACGGCAGCGCATTGTATCGGGGTTGTATATTTTGGAAAACCGCCAAAACTTGAAACTTTGATACAAGAAATAATCGGTTATGCCCAAAAAGCAAGAAAAGAAGGGGTAATCGTTTTGGAAAAAGAAGCAAGAAACGCTTCTCACCCTCTTTTGAAACTCGGTCTTGAAGCGGTTGCAGACGGCGCCGACCCGACACTGGTTAAAGATATGATGGAGACACAATTGAGCCAAATTCAGGAAAAAATCGCTGCAGGGGCAAAGGTTCTTGAATCTGCGGGCGGTTATTCTCCGACATTAGGTATCATCGGTGCGGTCTTGGGTCTGATTCAGGTTATGCAGAACTTAACCGACCCTTCTAAATTAGGGGCAGGTATCGCGGTTGCTTTCGTTGCAACGATATACGGTCTTGTCATCGCAAACTTAATTACAATACCTTTTTCAACAAGGGCAAAAAGAAAATATGCTCACATTTTTACATCAATGGAGCTTATGATAGAAGGGATTTTATCTATCCAAGCGGGCGAATCACCCGCACTAATCGAAAGAAAGCTTGAATGCTACATTGTCGATAAAAAGGAGAATGATAAAGGAAAAGCATAATAATGGCAAAGAAAAAACCTCCCGAGGAGCACGAAAATCTCGAGCGTTGGCTCGTTTCATATGCGGATTTTATGACGCTGTTATTTGCAACGTTCGTTGTCTTGTATGCGTTAGCTCAATCGGATGTTAATTCTTTCCAAAACATCGAAGAAGCGCTGAGGAAGGCTTTCAGCCAAAATATCTTTGATAATCAGGCAAATATTTTAACGGGTCAAGATTCGATTCTGGAAGGCGAAAGCGGAGCGACAAACCCTCTGATGCTTGAATATATGAGCCAAAAATACGAACAAACTTCCTATGAAGATATAAAAGACGATATTGACCAATTAAAACAAGACGGCTTGTCCGCGGAAATCGATAACCGAGGGCTTGTAATAAGATTAAATGAACATGCAATTAAATATGCCCCCGGAACCGCCCGCCTCACGAAGGAATCCTACGGGATATTGGATATGGTTGCTTCAATTATTCAAAAGAGATTTTCAATCCACTATATTCAAGTTGAAGGCCACAGCGACTCTGACCCAATTAAGACACCTCAATATCCTTCAAACTGGGAATTATCGTCAGCAAGGGCGGCAAGCGTCATCAGATACTTTATAAAAAACCATGGGTTCAACCCAAAAGTATTTTCTGTTTTGGGTTTAGCCGACACCGTGCCTTTGGTTAAAAATGATACGCCCCAAAATAAAGCAAAAAACAGACGTGTTGAAATTGTTGTCTTGAGAAACAAAAATAAAGACCTGTCCAAGAAAAATATGGATGAAATTTTAGATGAAGCAAAATTATATCAAAAGAAAGCTCAATACATAAAATCGCCTTCGCAGGCAATTGAAGGGCTTGTGGGAAATGATAAAGATATGCTCAAAAACGTCATAGACCTATCCGAAAGATATGACAACGAAACAGAGCGCATCAATAATCTTGAAAATGAAGATTACATTAATGACGGCAAAAAACCCGATTTTTTGGAGCAATAGAACAAAAAGATGGCAAATAAAGAATATTTTATTATATTTGGAGGAGGAGGAATCCGGGGATTATCCTATTGCGGGGCTTTTAAGGCGCTTTTAGAAAATGACATTAAAATAACGGGATGCGCGGGAAGCTCAATTGGTGCGGTTTTTGCTTCTCTTTGGGCGGTGGGTTACAGTTATGATGAAATCTTTGAAATACTTGCCGACACCGGTTTTGAGATGTTTATTGATATAAATATTGACCTTAAAAAGGAGCTTGCTTTTTCTAAGGGAAAGATTTTTTACGATTGGATTAAAGAAAAAATCGAGCAGAAATTTTATTTTGACCACTATAAAAAAGAAAAAATGCCTCCCGTTCGCTTTTGCGACATAAAAAATAATTTGATTATTTATTCGGTTGACCTCACAAATTTAAAATTCCATGAATTTTCGAAACAAAAAACTCCCGATTTTGAAATTGCAAAAGCTGTTCGGGCTTCCGTTTCGATGCCCGGGTTATTTACGCCCGTTGAAGTTGAGGGGAATTTGATTGTGGATGGTGATTTATTAAAATCCGCGCCTCTTTGGCGGCTTTGCGACACGATTAAAAATTCGAAAGATAAAATAATCGAATTTCGGCTCGAGGATAATGAAACGCCAAAAAAAATCACAAATTCGATAGAATATGTAAATCGCGTCTACAACGCTTTTTGCGGCTTTGCGACAGATTATATAATTGATTTATATAAAGAAAAAGACCGCTTTGACTATATTAAAATCAATACACAAGATGTGAGTGTCGTCGATTTTTTAATTTCAAAAGAAAAGAAAAAAGAGCTCTATGACACGGGTTACATAAAGACTAAAGAATATTTTAAACAGTATTTTCCAAAAAAAGAAAAAATGCTTTTGAAAAAATATGAAATTTTGGTCAATAAATTAATGAAATTTCAAGAAGCTTTTAATAATTCAAACTATGCAAAATCTTATTTAAGGCTTTGCGAGATTTTTATGTTTCTTTGCGAGGAGAAAAAATATCTCGATTCAAAGATATATGAGATGTTTTTGGATTTTAAAAATGAATTTATAAAAAACTATAAAGACGTTAATTTCTTTGGCTTTAAAAAGGCGGAAGTGGACAACAAACACGAACTTACAAGAATGATGCTTGAAATTATCCATGTTCTTGCTTCAAAGACTCAAGAGCTCGGCCTTAATTAATAATTTTTGTATAATTCGCTTATCATATTTTCTTCAAAATACTTTAACAGCGCTTTTCTTTTGGGGCTGTTTTGGGTGATGATTCCAAAATATATTTCTTTATTTTGTTTAGAATTTAAAACTCCCGCTAAGCTTGAATAGTTCTTTAATGTGCCGGTTTTAGCTTTTAAATTATTTTGCAAATATAGCATTCTATCAGTCAATGTTCCTTCATTTGCGCTCATAAGAAGGGTTTTGAGGTCTGAAGAAATCAACAATTCATTAAAAATACCCATATAGCTTTCAAGCGTGATTAGGTTTTGTCTTGAAACGCCCGAAGCGTCTGCTATAACTGTATTTTCATTTAAGTATTTTCTAAAAATCGCTCTAAACATAGCTATAGCATCATCCAGCGCTGCGCTTCTTTGATAATCAATGTATTTTGCCCCTGCAACTTTAAAGACGACTTCTGCGATAAAATTATTTGAATTATATAAAATTTCTCTTGAAATTTCTTTTATATTATGGCTCACAGAGGCGATATATTTAGCGTCAGAGGGAGTTTTTTTAATTTTTATTTGATTTAGATAAACGATTTTATTTTTTTCCAAAGAAGCTCTCAATTTGACGTTAAAATTAATCTCGGGGTTTAAAACGGGCAAATTGATTATTTCATCTTTGTTGATCGTTCCTTTTAAAACGACAATGGAAGGGCTTTTTGGGGATGTTTCGATTTTATAATCTTGATTATCGCCGATTTTAAGCTCGTTTATTATTGCCATTTTGTAGGTGCCGTTTTGAATTACATCGACTCTTTGAGCAAGACTCGAGCGCCGAAGCGCAATTGTGGCATAATTTGAATCAATTATATAAGGGCTTATTCCTCTTTGATAGGGCCAAACGTCCTCCTCAAGCCAAGAAGCCGGGTATAGTTCGTCTGAATCAATGATATAAGGGTCGATATAGAGGTTTTTAAAATTTGTATTTGAAATTTTTGAAATTAATTCATCTAAATCACTTTGCTTCAAAAGCGCATCAGCACCAAGTTTAAGATAGATGTTATTTTGATTATCCTTGTATAGTGCGGTTTTAAATTCATAATCATCACCCAAAACAAGATATGACGCCCCAAAAGTGAGCACCTTTAGTGTGCTTGCGGGATTAAAAAGAGTGTTTTCATTTTTTTTATAAATTATTTTTTTATCTGAATTGTCGAAAAAATAGACCCCAACGGGCGATTTTAAGTCAGATTTTGAAATAATGTCGTCAAAAACGTTTGCAAATGCGCCGCCGTTTAAAAGAAAAAGAAAAAGAAAAATAAAAGATAATACAAAAATAAAAAATAATTTTTTTTTCAAGATTTTATAACTCCCAAGGCGCGGCAATTCTTCCCATTATGGCGCTCGCTGCGGCGACATAGGGACTTGCAAGATATATTTTTGAATCAATGTGACCCATTCTTCCGACAAAATTTCGATTTGTCGTTGAAACGCAAACTTCATCTTTAGCTAAGACCCCCATATGACCTCCAAGACACGGCCCGCAAGTGGGAGTTGAAATTGCGACATTTGATTCCAATAATGTCTGATAATACCCTCTTTTAATTGATTCAAGGACAATTTCTTGCGTTGCGGGAAAAACAATCGCGCGAACGTCTTTGTGGACTTTTCTTCCTTTAAAAATTTTAGCTGCCATTTTAATATCTTCAAGCCTTCCGTTGGTGCAGCTTCCGATTACTACCTGATTAATTTTGATGTTATCTTCTATCGCTTCTTTTATGGTATGAGTATTTTCGGGCAAATGCGGATAGGCGACTATGCAATCAAGGTCGTTGACATCGTAATTTAAAACTCTTTCATAAGGCGCATTTTCGTCGCTTTTTAAAAACAGGGGTTCTCGAATTGAGCGATTTAATAAATATTCTTTTGTAATTTCATCAGGCTCAATGATTCCGTTTTTAGCTCCCGCTTCAATTGCCATATTACAAATGGTGAAACGCCCGTCCATATCAAGATTTCTTATTGTGCTTCCCGAAAATTCAAGCGCTTTATATAAAGCTCCATCCACTCCAATATCGCCAATGAGCTTCAGTATCAAGTCTTTTGCGGTTGTGTATTTTTTTAATTTGCCTTCGAAATTGACTTTGATTGTTTTTGGAACCTTAAACCAAGTCCTTCCCGATGCCATAGCGCAGCCAAGGTCGGTTGAACCGACACCCGTTGAAAAAGCGCCCAACGCGCCATAGGTGCAGGTATGAGAATCGGCGCCTATTACAAGGTCGCCTGCGGTTACTATTCCTTTCTCGGGTAAAAGCGCGTGCTCAATACCCATTGTGCCGACATCAAACTGATGCGTGAGATTTTGAGATTTTGCAAATTCTCTTAATGTTTTAGATAATTGAGCCGATTTTATGTCTTTGTTTGGTGAAAAATGGTCAGGGACAAGCACGACTCTTGATTTATCAAAGACATTTTCAGCACCCGTCAGATTAAATTTATCGATTGCAATCGGCCCTGTAATATCATTTGCAAGAGCAATGTCGATTTTTGCTTCAATCAATTCATCATCTTTCACATAGTCTTTTGAACAGTGATTAGCGAAGATTTTTTGAGTGATTGTCATGGGATGAACGACATTTTGCTCTTGAGCCATCTTATTTTCCTTGTTTTTGTTTAATTTCTAAAACATTATTGTGTGCTATAACGTATGCCATGCATGTTTTTGTACTTGACATCCACCAGGCGCATTTTTCTTGTAAACAGATTCTATAATCGTCATTGCCCGCGGATAGCAAAGGGCAATACGGGATTTTTTTTCTATCAACCGATTCGCTCATAACTCTCGCTTTCTATGCTTTTATTGCTTCTAATTCCATGCCTTTTTTGATTAAATTACATTTTGTTTCATCGCATCTTTTTTCTTCTTCTTTATAGATTCTTGTACGATTTATAACTTCATCGAAATCAATTTGATGTGCATCAAAATCAGGGCCATCGACGCATGCGAATTTTACAACTCCGCCCACAGTCAATCTGCAAGCTCCGCACATGCCTGTACCATCAACCATAATCGGGTTCATGGAAGCTTCGGTTTTAATGTTATACGGTTTTGTTAGTTGTGCAACCGCTCTCATCATAGGCATCGGGCCAACTGCAATTACATAATCAACTTTTTCATTGTCCATGATTTCTTTTGCAACGTTTGTCGTGAAACCTTTAATTCCGTAAGAACCGTCGTCAGTTGTGATATGAAGCTCATCACATGCGTTTTTCATCTTGTCTTCCCAGAAAATAAGGTCTTTTGTTCTTGCACCCATAACCATGTGCACTTTGTTTCCCGCGTCTTTAAATGCTTTTGCAATCAAATAGCAGGGAGCTGCTCCGTATCCGCCCGCAACGCAGATGACCGTACCGTATTTTTCAATGTGTGTCGGCATTCCCAAGGGTCCTACAATATCTTCAATTGAATCTCCGACATCTAATGAAGCGAGTTTTTTTGTCGTATAACCTACCGCCATATAAACAATTGTCAAAATCTCGTTTTGTCTGTCATAATCAGCGATTGTCAAAGGGATTCTTTCGGAATTTTTATCCGTTCTTAAGATTATAAATTGCCCCGCTTTAGCGTTTTTTGTGATGAAAGGAGCTTTAACTCTTATTTCATATTGGTTTTTGCACAGTTCTTTTTTGTATAAAATTTCGTATCCCACTTTTGTTTTCCTCCAAATTTAATGTCATTTAAAAATATAATATAGCAAATATTTTCTTGTGTCACTTTTTTTAATTTTTTATATATTTTTGAATTAATAATTTTTTAAAAGCCCTTGCGTTAATCGCTTCGGGTTCTATTGATAAAATTTTATCCAGGTGATTGAGCGCAATGTCATAATTTTCAAGCTTTTTTTCAAGTGCCGCAAGCATAAAAAGCGCATCTATAAAATTTTCATCAAGTTCAAGAGCTTTTTTGAGGTATTGTTTAATTTTTGTTAATTGATTTTTGTCATTATTTTTGCAATTATCAAACAAAATTTTTGCGATGTTATAATAAGCATCCGTCATTTTATCGTTTAATTTGATGGCTTTAGTGTAGTCAAGAATCGCTTCATCATTTAATTTCAGATATTGATTCACGACCGCACGATAGAAATATGATATTTCCCAATCGTTTTTCATCTCGATTGATTTTGTGATATTTTCTTTCGCTTGCTCAAATTGCGAAAGATTCATCAATTCGAGCCCACAGTCAAGGTAATTTTTATAATCTTTTGTCATTTAATTCTCGTTTTATAAAGTTTTTACTAAAAATTGTAACATATTAACAATAAATTTAGTTGAAATTTTTGTTGTTTTAAGATATTATGTAAAAAAAATTTAACATTTGCCATTTCAGGTAGCAACAAATTTTTTTTAGCAGTTTTATAAAGACGTAAAGTAGTAAAAAAACAAAATTGTACATAGTTAGATAAAAAATAGAAAGACAAGGTGTTGTATGAACGTAAACGCTCCAAGATTTCAAGACATGACAACTGCACAAAAAGCGGCTATCATCACAGGCGCTGCTGTTGGTGTTGCTGCAGTTGCAACTACTGTTGCAGCAGGCATCAAAGGCAGAAAAATCGTTAATACCGATGAATTTGTAAACAAATACAAACAAAATCACAATGGTAAAGATTTAGGAAAAGTTACAAAATTCTTCCAAAGCATTAAAGAAGGTTTTAAATCAATCGGCGCAAGCATCCAAGCTACTATAGCAAAAATTGGTAAAAAAGCTGAATCTTCTAATGGCGGCGAAGCTCAATAATTAAACAATTAAAATCAACAAAAGCTCCCGATAGCTTAGAGTCTCCCTATGTGACTCATTATAGCTATGACGGAGCTTTTTTGTATTTGTTTAAATAAATGTAACAAAATGTAAAAAATGGTATAAATTTTTGTTATTTTTCTTAAGTTCACGGGGGTTTTGGCCGAATAAAACATTGTAACAATATGAGGTGTGTTAATAATGGATTATGACTATAAAAAAGTGTTTGATTTTTCGATAGGTTCAAAGCAGCCAAACGCCAATGAATCTAATGGTGATAGGGAAACTTATGACAGTTCTTTGTTTGATGAAAATAATTATCAAACATCATATCAAAATACAAAAGATAACTCCCAAAGAGTCCAAGAATTTGCAAGCCTTTTTGATTCAATTATGGTTGAACAAGACTATGATAATTCGCCAAAAACAAGAAAAACACGCTCTCAAATGTTAAATATCGACCATAACAGCGGCGTTGTCGCTGATTATAGCAGCATCGATTTTAATAAAACTTATGACACAACCCCAAAAGGTTCTTTTAGAACCTATGACAACGATTATCGAAAATATTTCAGCATGTTTGATACAAGCTATCATCCTTCAAATACTTCAAACGGCTCAAATTCAACATATAGCACAAATTACGTAAGCACTTCATCAAACAGTTCATCAAGCAATTCATACCAATCACAAGACACTATTGTGAACGGAAAATTTGATACGACTGCTTCGTTTACAAAATTAGACTATTTGCCGGATGATAAAACCGGCCTTAAAACCCTAAAAACGCAAATAATCGATCAAAGAAACGCTCAACAAAAAGAGCTCAAAGGAATTCTTGATGAGACGGATTATGAACTTCAAAAAGACAAAAAAGCGCTTGAAGAATTGAGAAATAAATATTTAGATAAAATTGCTCTTGTTGATTCTTCTTTGAAAAATCAGCTTGAAACGTTAATTTTGAAGCTCGATGAGGCTAATAAAAAAAGAGGAAGGCTCAGCGCGGATGTTTTTAATCCTGATGATTTAAACAATACGGAAGATGAGCTTTTAAGGCTTGATAGCGAAATAGAAGAATTAACGAACAAAAAAAATCAACTGGAACAAGATATTTTAAGAAAAAACCCCGATATTATGCAAGAATATCAAGACTATAACAACTCTTGGCTGGATTTTGAAAAAAATCGCCAAATGTCAATCTATTCTTTAGGTTCAAAACTTGCTCAAACATATAACCAATTAAATGAAATCGTTGCAAAAAATAAAGAAATAACAAATAATGAAATTAAAAGCCAAAATGCTCAAACCACAACCGCAACAGCAACAACAAACACGACAACAAACACAACAACAAACACGACATTACCTAAAACAGCATTAAACAATAAACTGCTTCAAGCCGGATATGATGCGGATATTGCAAATAAAATCGGCCAAAGCGCTTATAACGTCTTAGGAACGTCGGGCTGGTGCTTAAAAGGCGTCAATAATACCTTAAAGAACACTTTTGGCGTAAATTTATTGAGCGGCCTTGGCTATGCTTCAAATGCGACAAACGCTCTAAGGGGGCAAGATTCCTCCCATCAGGCGGTAGCGGGAATGTTTAAGGAAGTCCAAGGGCTTTCAAGAAGCGATTTAGCTAACCTTCCCGCGGGTTGTATTGTCGTATGGGACTCATACGGCACAAGCGAAAACTATAAATACGGCCATATTTCAATATCGTTAGGTAACGGAAAAGAATCAAGCGACTGTATCAGAACCCAAGAAACAAACTGGCGGCCCCAAGAAGTGCAATTCCATGTTTTTGTTCCGACGAAAAACTTAGAAAAATATTTATAAATTCACTTTCATTTTATTTAAAAGCCTTTTTGTTTTATAATAAACAGGAAGGTTTTTTATTTTTGTTTCGGAGTTAATAAAAAAGTGAAATTTTTAAAAAATAAATTATTTTTTGTTTTCGTGTTGATTGTGGTTTTAGTTTTAATTTTTTTGGGGATTTTATTTTTAAATAAAAAATCAAAAATGCCCAATTCGGCTAAGCCAATTACTTTTTGGTCAATTCAATTGAAGCCGATTTTTGAAAAAGAGATTAATGAAATTATCAGTGATTTTGAAAAAAATAATCCTAATTATAAAGTCGTTTGGGTTGATATTCCTATTCAAGAAGCCCAGAAAAGAACTCTTGCCTCGGTATTATCAAATAATCCTCCTGATATTGTAAATTTAAACCCTGATTTTTCGCTCATTTTGGCTCAAAAAAATGCCTTAGAATATTTTAGCGACAGCGATTATGAACAATATAACAAAAACCTTGTCGAACAATTAAAATATAAAAACAAAGTCTACGCTCTGCCTTTTTATGCCACAAGCTCGGTTGTGATTTATAATAGGGAACTTTATCAAAAATGTTCTAATGACGTTTTTCCAAAGACATTTGATGAATTGTTTTTAAAAGCGCCCGAACTTAAGAGCTGTACAAACATTTCGCCAATTGTATTAAATATCAATGAAAACGATACATTGCTTAAAATCTTAAATAAATATGATGTTTTTTCTTTTAAAGATGAATTTGAGCAAGCCCAAACAATCAAGCTGTATCAGCTTTTAGACGAGATGTATAAAAAAGAATATTTCCCGAAAGACATTTTAACAATTAACCACCAACAAGTTGTTGAGCAATATATGTCTAATCAAGCACTATCAATCATCGCAGGGGCAAATTTTATTAAAATGATTAAACAAAATGCGCCCGATATGTATAAAAAATCGCAAATTGCGCCTCAATTGACGGGAGAAAACAAAAAATATGACATTTCTTTAATGAATCTTATCATTCCGAAAAAATCCAAAAATAAAGCCGCCGCAAAAGAATTTATCAAGCTTTTGACCAACAAAGAAAACCAGCTCAAGCTATCAAAAGCGACAAATGTCTTAAGCGCCAATAAATATGCTCTAAAGGATGATTATTTTACAAACTGCGAAAATGATTTGGTTGAAATTTCAAGATGCCAAAGCGCAAAACAGCTTGATAATATTTTGATAAACAAAGTTGACTATAAAAATAAAAAAGACTTAAATGAGATTTTAAATAAGACTTTAGAAGAAATTTTATTGGATAAAAATTCAACAGATGAACAAACGACGCTTAAAATCGACGGTTTAATCCCGGAAATTGTTGAAACAATTGAAGATAACTAGACTTTAACCGATTGTTTTTGTCTTATTTTATCAAGTGCTTTCTTTTGCATTGCGAATTTTTTGCACATCTTTTGAACAAAATTAATCGCACCGATGTCGTTTCTAATTGCGCTTTTGAGTTTTAGACATTCGCCAAACGACAATTTAACAATTTTTTCCGTTTCGCAGATTTCAAAGACATTTTTAAACATCTCTTGAGTAACATCGTCAAAATCGTCTTTATTTGTTTTATATAAATACCAATTATAAAATTGATATAAAAAAGCATACGTATTAATATTAAAATTGCTTATAACAAACATCTCTTTTGTTTTAAAAGATATTTTTTTATTTAAAATTAAATTCAAATATAGCGCCTTAAAGCCTTTTTTAGGATAAATCAATCCTTCATCTTCTTTTATTATTGATAGAATTTTTTTAGCGTTTTTTGTAACAAAAACTGGAGTCTTAGCACCTTTTATATAATCAAAGAATTTTTTTGGGTTATTAATATATTTTTCAACCAGTTTTTCAATTTTTTCTTCTATTTGTTTTATTTCTTCTTTTTTCTTTTCATCTCCTATGGATAATGTTGCACCGGTTGTATAGTGGCATTTTTGAGTCGAATCAATGCCTACGGATAGAATTTTTTTTGCTTTTGTGGTGTTATAGCGCAATTTTTCCATCCTTTTTTGATGTGTCTTATTTTGAAAATCATAGACAAAATTAAATAATCTTATTAAAAATCTATCAATATATCTTTTTATGTTCATCATCCTAAAAGCATCCTCTTAATATTATAAAAACATTTTTTTAAAAAAAATTGCCCCGCTTTACAAAATGTTTTGTGATAGAATTATTTTATGAGAATTAATAAATATATCGCACAAAGCGGTTTTTGCTCCAGAAGAAAAGCTGATGAATATGTCTTATCCGGCGTCGTTAAAGTCAACGGCAAGGTTGTTGATATAATCGGCTATGAAATCAGAAAAAAAGACAAAGTCACAATAAACGATAAATTAATTAAAGCCGACAAGCTTGAATATTATAAATTCTATAAACCCGCAGGCTACATCACGACAAAATCCGACGAAAAAGGCAGAAAAACGATTTATGACATAATCCCAAAAGAATTTCATCATCTGAATCCCGTGGGAAGATTGGATAAGGATTCTTCGGGCCTCATTATTATGACAAATGACGGCAATTTAGCCTATGAGCTCACTCATCCATCCAAAAAAGTCTCAAAGACATATTTAGTTAAGGTTGATGGGAAATTAAGCGATGAGGAGCTAAATAAACTAACGCAGGGTATCGAAATCGAAAAAGATAAAATCGCATATTGCGATTGGCAAATAATTGAGCAAACAAAGCAGGACACTTTGTTTGAGATAATATTATATCAGGGCCTAAATCGCCAAATTAGAAAAATGTTTGAATTTTTAGGGTATAATGTGTTAAATTTAAAAAGAATAAGACATGCTAATATTGAACTTTTGGGTTTGAAAAAAGGACAGATAAAACAAATTAAACCAAGGCAGATAAAAGAATTAAAACTATATTTAGAAAAAATAAGTGAGGATAAAGATGCTTGATATTAAATTAATTCGAGAAAATCCCGATAAAATAAATGAACTTTTAAAAAGAAGAAATCCCGATTTATCAATTGATGAAGTTTTAAAAATCGATGAACAAAGAAGAAAAGCTCAGTTTGAAATCGATAATTTAAGAGCAAAAAGAAAATCAGAATCCAATAAAATCGGTTTAATGAAAAAAGAAGGCATTGATACAACGGCAATTCAAGCGGAAATTAGGGAGCTTGGAGAACAAGCAAAAGCTCTGGAAGAAAAGTTAAATGAACTCGATATTGCTCAAAAACAATTGCTTTTATCTATCCCGAATACTCCCGATGAAACTACGCCCATCGGCGCAAGCGACGCTGATAATGTCGAAGTTGAAAGATGGGGAGAGCCAACGAAATTTGATTTTGAAGCAAAAGCCCATTGGGATTTGTGCCCCGAATTAAATATGCTTGATTTTGAAAGAGGGGTTAAACTTGCGCACACAAGATTCACTCTCTATCGCAATAAAGGGGCAAAATTAGAACGTGCAATAATAAACTTCTTTTTGGATACTCACACCCAAACAAGAGGCTATGAGGAAATTTTCCCGCCTGTTATGGCAAACTCTAAAACCATGACAGGAACGGGGCAATTACCCAAGTTCGCTCAAGATATGTTTAAGCTTGTCGATGAAGATTTATATTTGATTCCGACGGCCGAAGTTCCGGTTACCAATATTTACCAGGATGAAATATTGGATGAATCGGATTTACCTAAATATATGACGGCATACACCCCATGTTTCAGGCGCGAAGCGGGTTCTGCTGGTAAAGACACAAGAGGTCTTATAAGGCAGCACCAATTTAATAAAGTCGAACTTGTCAAATTAACAAAACCCGAAGAGTCGGTTTTAGAGCACGAAAAACTTACAAAAGATGCTCAAAACGTGCTTGAACTTTTAAAATTGCCCTACAGAAAAGTTGCACTTTCGACGGGTGATATTGGATTTAGTGCAAAAAAATGTTATGATTTAGAAGTGTGGATGCCTTCATATAATTCATACAAAGAAATATCTTCATGTTCTAATTTTGGCGATTATCAAGCGCGTCGTGCCAATATCAGATTCAGAAGAAAAGACGGAAGCGTTGAATTTGTCCATACCATAAACGGTTCGGGGCTTGCTGTCGGAAGGACATTAGCCGCAATTTGTGAAAACTTCCAAACAAAAGACGGACACATTGTAATCCCTGAAGTCTTAAGGAAATATACAGGTTTTGATATAATTTAGGAGAAAATTAAATGAAAAAAGTTTTATTCTTATTGATGCTTGCACTTTTAGTCGGTTCCTTCAGTGTTGATGCTAAAACAAGAACCAAAAAAGACGTTTTGTCTGACGAAGAATATAAAGCAATTAAGACGCAATTTTTTAACGCTGACGGTTATGACAATACCTATAATTGCAGAGTTGCAAAACAAAGATTCTGCAAAGTTAAAGACACAGACGCAGGAATCTTCGTTCTTTGCGACAGAGAAACATCAAGAACGCAAATGGAATCTGCTGAGATATTTTATAAATACGGCAGATGCGTAAAATTAAATTAGTTTTAAAATAAATGCTCCTTAAGGTCTTATTAAAACTTAGAAGGGGCTTTTTTGTAACAGTGTTTAAAGATTTAAGGATTAAAAAATGTCAAAATTATTTTCTTTAAGGCTCAAAGAAGATAATCGAATGATATTATCTTTTTTAAATGTCAAATTAAAAATTAAAAGAGATTTTTTTAAAGCTGCGGTTTTCGATTGTTTGCTTAAAGAATTGGAAGGTGATAATATTATTTCATTTCCCTGGGATGAATTATTTAGCAAATATTTTTCAAGCAAAAACATGAAAAAAGTTATCAAAAATTTAAAAAAAGATTTAGATGACGTGTCAATTGAATATATCGACAAATTTATGGAATTGGCGCAATATTGGCACTATCATTGCAACAAAAATATTTATACAAATGAAGATATAAAAACAATTGAAGCAAACAAAGAATTTTTGAAAACTTTCAAACAGCCTTTCAAAGACATTTTGACAATTGATCCTTATTTTTATTCAAATATCTATGGTTTGTATGATTTAGAAAAAGATGTATTTGACAAAATTGACGGGAAAATAATTATAGATGGTGGTGCTGCAAACGGAGATACTGCCTTGGTTTTCCATAAATATTTCCCAAATTCAAGAATCGATGCGTATGACCCGCACAATGAAAATATTTCAACTATGCATAAATTTTTATCCGTTGATGATTGCAATAAGAAAATTTGTCCGATTTGGATGGGTTTAGGTGATAAAAAAGAAACAATTGAAATAGAAAATCAAATGACTCCGGTTGATTGTATCGATAATATTTATCTAAATGTTCAAGATGGGCAAGATGAGCGAAATGAGAAAAGGGAGCAAAAAGTCGGGTTAATCAAGCTTGATGTGGAAGGAATGGAAACAAATATCATTATGGGCGCAAAAGAAATTTTGAAAAAAGATAAACCCGTCCTTGCTATTGCTATATATCACACACCTTGGGACTTTTTTGAACTTAAAGATAAGATTAAAAAGATTAACCCGGAATATAAATTTAAAATCAGAAGAAGCCAGATGATTCTTCCGCAGGCGGATTTGGTTTTAATTGCCTATTAATCATCTTTAATCACCTTTAATTATCTTCTTTGACGGCTTATTAACGATTTTAAAAAAAATAATTTTGCTCTTTGATTGTTATAAATTGAAGGGCAAAATTATTTATATGATTATTATAGGATTTATTTTTACTTGGTTTTTACTTGCTTAGGGCCTTTTTGACTTCTTTTTTATATTTTTCAACATTTGGCTGCAATACTTCATCAAGCGCGCAATCCGGGCTTGTGATATTTCCTTTTTGCGCTCTTAAAATCCAGCCCGTGTACAATGTTTCAAAATGCTTTAGCTCGATAAATCTTGCGATTGATTTTAAGCTTAAATCTTCCAAGACAATCTTTGAAACGGGATGCTGCGCGCTATAAGCGGCAATTACGCCTTCCATTACGGCATTAAATGTTTTTTCGTTGCTTTTTACATAGACAAACGTGAAAAATGAATTTGTATTATTTATGTCTAAATCGGCTTCCGCGTTATAGTGCAAATACCCCGGGCCCACGTTTGTGTCGGTTGAGATTGCAGCTTTCAGAGATTCATTTTTCAATTGTTTTTCCCATAATGTTGTTCCGAAAAATTCATCCCCAAAGTATTCGATGAAATGTTGGCTTTTTCCCATATTTTTTGCTTTAATATTGAATTTTGCAAGTTTTAAAGCTTCATTTTGTTCAATATCGGGGTTTAAAAATTCTTTTTGCGCGTCTAATGATGCATTTAACATATCTTTAATGTCATTTTTAGATAAACCTAAAAATAAAAGAGTGAATATTGTGGCATCATCGAATATCGAAAATCTTCCGCCCACATCATCATGGACAAGGCCGGATAATTTAATAACACCTGAATCAACAATTCTTCTTAGAGCTGATTTTTCCGGGTTTTTGTCAGTCATTGCGACAAAATGATTTGATGTATCTTTCGAATTAAGATGTTTTTCAAGAGTTTCTTTAACTTTTTGATAGCCAAAAGTTGTTTCCAACGTTCCGCCGGATTTTGAGACAACTAAAAACAATGTTTTATCTAAATTGAGAGTCTTAATCCATCTTTCAAAGCTTATGGGTTCAACCGAGGAAAAGAAATGAACATGACCATCCAAACCCAAAAGTTTTGTGATATTTTCCGTTGTATGGCGAGAACCGCCTATACCAAGGATGGCTATGTCGGTAAAATTATCGCCCTTAGCGGTTTTAACCATTTTTTCCATTTCATCTAAAGATGAGAGCTGGATGTTTGGCAATTTTTCAATCCAGTTTAAAAATTGGCCATCGCGGCCTATACGAGATTTAATATCATTTACGGCCGAAAGCGCCAATTCGTTGAATTTTGAACAGCAGCATTTTTTCACGACTTCAACTGTTGAATTTGTCATGGTTTTCTCCTTTTAAAACTTATCGATATAGAAATATAATGCGATAAAAAGAGATAAAATTCAAGCTTTACCAGACTCTTTTTGTAAGTTCATACAACTGGTCGCAAAGTGCTTTGATTTCTTTTAATCTGTTAAAATCAAGCTCGGGCGGGATTTTCTTTTCAAGTCCGCATTGTCTTATGGTGGGTAGCGCCTTTTTGTTTTTGTTTTCGGCGCTGACCGGTTCTTTTTCTCTTTGCATCAAATAAGCTCTTGCGGTATAGAGAGTGAAATCATCTTTAAAATCGGGGTAGTCTTTTGATTCGCTATATTTTTTCCAATAGCTTGTAAAGGCGCTGTAGGCCGGGTGTCCCGCTTTGATTGATTTATTTTGAAGGAGTTTATAAGTTAAATCTTCAACTTCTTTTAAACATTCTACGTCATATCCGACGATTTGAATTTCGCCCAAATATTTATCCTGCGAAGCGGTGAAATTGTCATTTGATAAATCCAAATCAAGATGAAGCGCCATGTAGCCTGAATCTTTTGTGTCGGTTTTAACTTTAACTGCGGGAAGATTGCTCGGACGGTTTCGATTTACGGCATCTTCGAGGCGTTGAAGGTCTTCTTGGGCAAAATATTTGAGATTTTTTCTGATTTCATCGGGTTCGTGGTTTTCGATGTTTATTATTTTTAAGTTGCCTTTTTCGACTTGTTCAATTATTTTATCTATGACAACTTTGCTTTGATAGTCGTCGGCATTACGCAGAGTGATTCTTGCACCGATTATATCTCCGAGGGTCGATTTAATTTCATCCGCATCCGTCGGGTTGAAGATTTTGCTTTTGTCTTTTAAAATCGCACCTTCAAGCCTGTTTGTTAATTTTTCTTTGATGGAATCGGCTGTTTTTCTTCTTGTGCTGATTTTGTATATAATTCCTTCGGGATTTGTCTTTGGGTCATATTTGAATTCGCCTAATGCACTATTGAGCGTTTTTCGAAGAAGCTTTTCGGCTCTTGCCCCGTTGTCGCTCACTTTTTTGCATACTTCTATATTATCAAAAGCATCGTATAAACTTTTGTTCAAGTTTTGAGAAGAATTTGTGCCCAAAAAAGATATTGTATCTTTAGCTAACGGTTTTAATTTTGGCGCATTAAAATTATAAGAAAAGCCATAATAAGTATTTTGGCCGTTATTTTTCGAATTTTTATTAAGAGCGCTTTTAAAATTATTTTTATTTAAGAAATTAAGATTAATAGTATTGAGCATTTTGTTTTCTTCCCCCTTTCTATAAAAGCCCTCAAATTTCAAATTTGCCTATTTTTAAAATAATTTTTAAAAATTTTAACATTTCATCTAAATCCATTTACAATATCAAAAAAATATTGCAAAATAATGTTATGGGAAAATGTAAAAAAAGAACATTCTACAAGTCAAATTCATCATACTTCATGACAAGAGAAGAAGCTATTAACAACGTATTTAAGATATTTTCAAAACACACAAAAAAGAAAGATAACCTAAAAGACGCTCTTAATACAATAAGCCTTTTTGGTTTAAGCGCCGAAGAATTATCGGAAGGCGGAGTTTCTTATGAAAATCTTAAAGCCTTAGGAAGTGCAATAGAATAGTAAATTATTAAGCGAAATAACCGCCGTTATTCATCTTAGAATTAATTCCTCTAAAGCTTGAAGAAGGGATTTTTCTATATGCATTTCTTTTGGCAAATTCTTTATTTTTTTCGATATTTTTTTGAATACGCTCAATTTCTTCTTGAGTCAAATTGACTTTTTTTGCGCCTGTTGACGTTGAATTATTCGATGCGGAATTTGTGTAATAATTGCTATCGACGTAGTTCAGAGTGTTTTTATTTTGAATTGCATTTTTAATTTCAGAGTTTGACATATTTTTTATTTCATCGGCTTTTTCTTTTTTCTCAATTGCCCTATCGACAATTTCTGTTGTCGCACCGCCAACTATAACGGAACAAACCATATCCCCTACCGTGGCTCCGATTGCACTTCCGACGCCGGGCGCGATAATTGTACCGATTGCAGCACCAAGGGCTCTGCCTACGGCACCTCCCGCAGCATAACTTACAAGGTCTGCTCCTGCTTGAACAAAAGTCTTTCCAAGCTCCTTAAAGCCTTCTTTTGCGCCTTTTTCTTTAAAAGCGGGGATGACTTTTTTAACGACATTCGGGATGAATTGAATTGCGGTCATAATGTAGTTAAATTTGCCGTTTTTCAATCCAAGTTCGTTTTTAAAGTTTGATTTTACATATTTTCCAAAGCCTTTTGCGTTTGCTTTAATTGCTTCTTTTGTAATAGCTTTTGAGGCGGTTTTTGCTGTCCCTTTTGTTGCTGTTTTTGCGATATTTTCAAATAATTCTTCGCCGCTTTCTTTTAAAAGTGTATCATCAAGCCTTTTTGCGCTATTTAAAGTGAAATTTTGAGCTCCTTGTTCAACGGTTTCTTTGACTGTTTTAAAATTAGCCGCACTTTCAGAGACGTTTTTTTCAAGAGTTTCTTTAAGAGCGTCTTTAGTTAATTTATTTTCTTCTTTTTTAAATAAATTTTTAAATTTTTGAAAATAGCTTATATCATTTTTCTTATAGAATTTATTTAGCTTGTTTGTTGCTTTTTGAGCGGTTTTTGCAGCTCCTTTATATGTTTCATAGCCTTTAGCCAATGCTTGAGACTTTGAAAATACGTCGCCTCCCATATTTTGGGCGAGCTTTTTAAAAGCGGGGTTATTTTGAGCGCGAAGCGCGTTTTTGATACCTTTATGAGTTTTAACGGCACTTATAGCGTATGCGCTCATATTGATACCGGGCATCAAAAGCACGCCCGATGCGCTTGGTAATATGCTATTTTGTTGATTGTTAATGTCGGCTTCCATAAATCCTAACCCTTATATAGAAATAAAGTATTTTTGAATTAAAAAATTGCGATAAATGTAAATTTTTGTTATAATTTTTGGATGAAATATAATTTAAAACACTATGCGTATATTGGTGATTGCGTTTTTGAGCTTTTTATTCGCGAAAACGTAATTAAAAAAACTCAAAGACAAGATATGATGCATAAATTATCGACAAAATTTGTCAACGCCCAAGCGCAGGCAGACATTTTAGAATCTATTTATCAAAATTTAAAAGAAGATGAAATAGAAATTCAAAAAAAAGCCAGAAATCTTAAAATTTCGATTAACAAAAAAAACAACCCCAAAATCCATTGCCTTGCAACGAGCTTTGAAGCGATAATCGGCTATTTATATTTAAACGACAAAAAAAGGCTCGATGAAATTTTTGATTTAATTTTAGCTAAAATTGAAATATAATAACACATATGGAAAATACTGAAAAAAATATCAAAGAAGAATTTGTCTCGACCCTCTCCCATGAGATAAGAACGCCTCTGACGAGCATCAAAGGCTTTTGCCAGACGATTTTGGGGTCTTGGGATAAGCTTGATGATAACAAGAAAAAAGAATTTTTAGATATTATTTTAAAACAATCAAACAGATTGATAAATTTGGTTGAAAATGTATTAAACGTTGCAAAGATTGATTCAAACAGCGAAAACATCGTTTTATCAAAAGTCGAGATTAATACATTAGTTGAAAATTGCAAAAAAATGATTTCAATAAACTACAAAAACTTTGATTTCGATTTTAAAAAATCATCTAATGAGCTTTTTTGCTTAATCGACGACAACAAAACCCAGCAGATTGTTTTAAATATCCTGGATAACAGCGCAAAATATTCGATAAATTCAACTAAAATCGAAATTAAAACAAGAAACGAAAACGATTTTAATATAATTTCAATCAAAAATTTCGGAAATTATATTGAACAGGATAACATTGAAAAAATCTTTGAAAAATTCTATAGGGTCAATTCTTATATCCACTCAAGCACCCAAGGAAGCGGGCTTGGGCTTTATATTGCAAAAAATTTGGCTCAAAAGATGAACGGAAAAATCGAAGTTATCTCAAACAAAGAAAAAAAAGAAGTTGAATTTTTGATATATTTGCCTGTTTATGAAATTGAAAAATTGACAAAACTTGCCAATAATCAAAGCTTTTAAAAAGCTATTTTTATAAAAAATGAGAAACGAGGTTTGATTTTGTATAAGACGAGAGTTTTAATAATTAGCGAAAGAAAAGAACAATCAATTAAATATAAAAAACTTATTTTAAGCCAAAACCAAGACGTAATCATCACAAACAGCCTGAGTGAAGCTTTGTGCACCATCCAAAACAAGCAAATCGAATTCATTTTAATATCAGATACAATTAAAGAAAAATTAGCCGAATTCATTAGAAAAATAAGGGTTTTGACCTTTAATTACCGCCCCATCATTATCGCCATATCAAAATCAAACGACCTTGACGATAAATTAAAAATCCTTGAAGCGGGGGCAGATGATTTTATATCGGAAGCCATATCAAAACAAGAATTTCAAATGCGCTTTTATTCGCATTTAAGAAGATATTTAGAAAGTTTTGTTAATCCGATAACTCACTTAAGCGACAAAAATATCACTCTTAAAGCAATTAAAAAATCTCTCGAAGATGAAGCTATTGCGCAAATTGCGCCGCCAAACGAAAAAGATAATATTTCATATCTTTTGATAAAAATTAAAAATTTGGAAATATACAGAAAAACCCATGGCGAAATTGCCTATGAAAAGGTTCTTCAGACGCTGAGCGCTATAATAAATTCCGCAACGTCACAAGAAGACTATTTTGGGCACATTAATGATGATGAAATTTTAATCATAACCCAAACCTATCAGGCCGAGAAAATGGCGTCGTTTTTGACTTTTGCTTTTGATAATATTTTAAATAAATTTTATTCCAATGATGAATATCAAAATAATTTCACAATTCAATCGAGCGACGAAATTGAAGAAACAAAAGCCGGCTTGATGAGATTAAATATCGCATCTGTTGAAAAAACCCCGAACCAAAAAGACTACAGAAGCGTTTTAAACGAGCTTAATGAATTGTTGAAGCTTTTTAAAGATGAAAATTCATCGAGCTATTTAATAGACAGATTAAAATTAAACGGCGCAACAACAAACGTAGATGATGCCGGGGTGTTGATTTTGGAGCCTGATTTTTCGCTTTCATATCTTTTGCAAAATGTTTGCAATTTGAATGACATAAAAGTCAAAATTGCAAAAGATGAGAGTGAATTTAAAAAACTATACAGCGAAAATTCCTTTAAAGTCGTTGTCTTAGATTGGGGCAAAGACGGCAAAGAGAGCCTTCAAATTGCAAAAGAAATTTCAAAAGATGACACAAAATTGATTTTTTCTTCCTCATATTTAAACAAAAAAGAAATTCTAAAAGCCGGCGCAAACCTTTATATACCAAAGCCTTATGAGATTGATGATATGATAGGCTGGATTAAAAAATTTTTGCAGGATTAATTTTAATTTGCCAAAATTTGTGGTTTTGATAAAATAAGAATATAAAAAATAGAACATATAGAGACGTGTCCGAGTGGTTTAAGGTGCAGTCCTGGAACGACTGTGTGGGGGAAGCTCCACCAAGGGTTCGAATCCCTTCGTCTCTGTTTTTAGTTTTTTGGGGTTTAAATGGCAAAAATTCTTGTCGCCGGGGGCGCGGGCTTCATTGGGAGTCATCTTTGTAAAAAACTTTTGGATAATGATAACGAAGTTATTTGCCTCGACAATTTTTCGACGGGGCGAAGGGAAAATATTTTACCTTTCTTAAAATTAAAAAATAAAAATTTTAAATTAATTGAACATGATGTTACAAAAGAGGTTTTTTTAGATTGCGATGAGATTTATAATCTGGCATGCCCGGCAAGCCCCTTGCAATATCAGCTTCACCCGATTGAAACAATAAAAAGCGCGTTTTTAGGGACATTGAATCTTCTTGAACTTTCGCTCAGAAACGATGCAAAGATTCTTCTTGCTTCCACAAGTGAAATATACGGAGACCCCAAAATCCACCCCCAAAGGGAAGATTACTTTGGCTATGTCAACCCTATTGGCCCAAGAAGCTGTTATGACGAAGGAAAAAGGGCGAGCGAAACGTTGATGTTTGACTATCACAGACAAAAAAACGCAAAAATCAAAGTCGTTCGAATCTTTAACACCTATGGCCCCAATATGGACGTAAACGACGGCAGAGTCGTCTCAAACTTCATTATCCAGGCTCTTTTAAATAAAGATATTACCGTTTATGATAAAGGCCTTCAGACAAGAAGCTTTTGCTATGTTGATGATATGACAGAGGGCTTAATTAAGATGATGGCGGCAAAAAATAATATTTTAGGGCCGATTAACCTCGGAAATCCGTATGAGCAGACGATATTGGAGCTTGCAAAATTAATCATAACTCTGACTGATTCGAAATCTAAAATAATATACCTCAAAAAGCCCCAAGATGACCCGATAAGAAGAAAGCCGGATATTAAAAAAGCAACAGATGAGCTTGATTTCAAGATAAATATAGATATAGAAGAAGGATTAAAAAGAACTATCGACTATTTTAAAAAAACTCTTTCGATATAGTTAATCCAATTGCCTAATTACTTTTTTTAAAAACAACAGCGCATACGGTATTAAAAAAATATCCTTTTTTCTTATAAAATTCAAGCTTACCCGAGCTTGCGCTTTTAAATTCTTCAATTAAACTTTCGGCGCTTAAAAAATCGTCTTTTGATTTAATTAGATAATCATAATTTTTGAAATCAATTTTCAGGATTTTGCAAAAAACAAATGTTGTAAAATTGAAGATTTTCGATAATATTTTTGAAATTATTGAATTGTTTTTATTAAAATCAAGGTGGAGAAAATACCCTCCCTTTTTCATAACCCGGCTTATTTCTTTAATTGCAAGTTCTCTTTTTTCAACATTTCTCAATCCAAAAGTTTCAATAATATAATCAAATTCACAATCTAAAAAAGGCATATTTAAAACATTGGCTAAGATGAAATCAGATTTTTCAGAATTTTTCTTTTTTGCAATTTCGAGCATTTTTTTAGAATTATCAAGCCCGACAACCGTAATTGATTTATCAATTTTTTGAATAATTTTAGTGTTATCGCCCGTGCCGCAGAAAATATCGAGGACTTTTGAATTTTTTGGGATGTTTAGAAAAATTAATGCCGATTTTTTGATTAATTTATGAGTGAAAAAAGAAATAAAATCGTTCATTTTATCGTAATAACTTGATATTTCATCAAACATCAAATTAATTTTTTCGGGGTTTTTATCAACTTTTTCGCCCATATTTTCCTTATAATTTTATAATTATCTTACTTTGTTTTCTTCACCCTTGATAAGCCTAACAATATTTTGCCGATGCAGATAAATTATATAAATCATCGCAATTGCGCAATAAATAACATAGCCAATCGGGTTTTTAAAATAATACATTAAAATTGGCGAAATCGCTAGCGCCACAATAGAACCCAAGGAGACATATTTTGAAATATATGTTACAACTCCCCAGACAAGAGCAATAATCAGCCCCACCATCCAATTTAGTGCCAAGATCGTTCCGACACCCGAGGCAACGGATTTTCCGCCTCTAAATTGCAAAAATATCGGTTTTGAATGCCCGATTATTACAAATATGGAAGCTAAAACTGCATTTATTCCATATATATCATCGGTTAAGATTTTGGCTAAAATAACGGGAAGTGCGCCTTTTATCGCATCCAGTATCATAACGATAAAAAACCATTTTTTGCCCAAAACTCTTTTGACGTTCGTTGCACCTGTCGAACCCGAGCCAACTTCTCTAATATCTTTTCCGGTTTTAATTTTAACAATTAAATAGCCTGTGGGAATTGAGCCGATTAAATACGCCAGAACACAAAAACCAAAGGCAACAATATAAAACATATAATCATTCATCATTTTTCTTTTTCTCCTTTTTGGCGATAGGAAACAACGATGGGAGTACCCTTAAAGCCAAAATTTTCCCGTAATTTTTTTGCAATATACCTTTTATAGTGGTCTTGGATTAAATCTTTATTATTTACAAAAATCACAAACGTCGGCGGGTTGTTTTTTGCCTGAGTTGAATAATAAAATTTCAAAGTTTTCCCCTTAATCGAAGTCGGAGGATTAAGGTTATAGGCTTCATTTATAATTTTATTTAATAGGCCTGTTGAGATTCTTTTTTCTCTTTCCGCTTGAGTGATTTTTGCAATTTCAAAGATATTATCAAGCCTTTGACCCGTTTTTGCGCTTATAAAAATCTTGTGCGCATAGTTTAAAAAAGGCGCATCAAGGTCGATTTTTTGTTCATATTTTTGGGTTTGGACGTTTTTCACTAAATCCCATTTATTAAACGCAACAATTAGTCCGCACCCGTATTGTTCACAAAGAGATGCGATTTTTTTATCCTGATCGGACAATCCTAAGGTCGAATCAACGACCAATAGCGCCACATCGCAATCTTTTATTGCGCCGATTGCTCTATCTACCGCAAACATCTCAACACCGTAATCAACCTTGGATTTTTTTCTGATTCCGGCAGTATCAATTAGCCTAAACGTATCATTGTTATAAACAATTTCTTCATCAATTATATCTCTTGTTGTACCTGAAATGTCGCTTACTATTGCTCTTTGTTTTTTTAAAAGACTGTTTAAAATGGAGCTTTTACCGGCGTTTGGTTTACCCACAATTGCGATTTTTATTGCAGGGTCGCTATTTTCATCTTCGTTACTATCTTGTTTAACTTCAATATCTTTTGTAATTTCATCCAATAAATCCCCGACCCCGACATCCCCGTGCAGAGCGGATAAAAGATACATTTTGTCAAACCCCAAAGCCCAAAATTCATTTGCCAGATTATCCTGCGCTTTTGAATCGACTTTATTTACAACAAGAAGGACTTCTTTATTATTATCCTTAAGCTGTCTCAATTTATTTGCAATGTCATAATCATAAGGGTTTAAGCCTGTTTTTGCGTCAACCGTAAATAAAATCGTATCCGCTTCATCAAGCGCCAATTCAACTTGAGAATTGATGTTTTTGACAAATTCATCGTCGTTATTAGGAACAATCCCTCCTGTATCAATTAAAACGAAGTTTTTGCCTTGCCAAGAGGCATCAACGAAGATTCTGTCTCTTGTGATATTTTCTTTATCATCAACGATAGAATATCTTTTTGAAGCTAATCTATTGACCAGAGTTGATTTTCCGACGTTTGGACGCCCTACTATTGCAATAATTTTTTCTTTCATAAAAAAATTATAATATAAAAATTTTTTAAATAAAAATCCTGCCTTATAAAAGCCTTTAACTATAAAATTACGCTAATTCAAGCGCAAGCTTAATTGCGCTTATCATACTATGAGGGTCAGCTATACCTTTGTTTGCTATATCATAGGCTGTGCCTGATGAAGGAGAAGTCCTTAATACGCTAAGGCCGATTGTGGTATTAACTGCGCTATCAAATGCAAGCGCCTTAATCGGGCATAATCCTTGGTCATGGTAGCAAGCAATAATAGCATCATAGCTTAATTTTTGATTGTTTAAATATTGCTTTCCGACACGAGCAAATAACGCATCAGCGCTTAATGGTTTTGTTATATCGATGCCATCGCCCTTTAAAATATCCACTGCGGGGTTTAAAATTTCAATTTCATCACTTCCCAATAATCCCCCTTCGCCGCAATGGGGATTCAGCGCACAAAGAGCGATTTTGGGGCAAGACAGGTTATATTTTTCTTTTAAAAAATCATTTAAAATTTTTGTTTGAAAAACAATATCATCAATATTTAATTTGATGTCTTTAAGCGCAAGGTGCCTGGTTAATAGCATCACTTTTAAACCCCCCGCAATAAAAAGCATCTGCGCTCTTTTTTGATTTGGGGATAAGAGATGTTCTAAAACTTCCGTTTGCCCTGAAAAATTATACCCTGCCTCATTTAAGACAAATTTTGAAACGGGAGAAGTCACAATAGCTTTGATTTTTTTGTTTTTTGCTAAATCACAAACATATTCAAGCGACTTGTAGCAAAATTTTCCGTTATTTTCTTCGTTGATTTCAAAAAAATCATAGTCGACATCAATTTTTTCTCCGACAATTAAAACCTCATCCCTTTTTGGTTTAATTATATCGAGAGCTTTTTTGGTAATTTCTTTACCGATACCGAGTTTATCGCCCGTTGTGATTGCGATTTTATAGGATTTATCCATTATTTGCCTTATTAAAATAATTTATAATATCGACTAATGTATTAATGAGGCCAAAATTGCCCGATTTTGTGACGATGAACCTTCCTTTGTCGTCTTTTAAAAGAGGAACGTTATCTAAAATGTCATCAACTATATCAAAATAAGCGCTTTTAAGCGCATTTGCGCATTTATATGACGTCTCTCCTCCGATAATTACTGAAATAAAGTCATTTTTTTCGCTGATTTTTGAAATAAGATTAGCCAAAAAATCGGTGATTTTGCTTGAAAATTCGGCTTTAGCGATTCCTGCGTCAATTAAAGTATTAGATGCGCTCTGCTGCGTCAATTCGATTCCGATATAGGAAGAATGCACGATGGCATCTTTATTTGACGATAAAACCGAGGATATTTTTTGAGCCAAATTATTTATTATTTCTTCTTCGTTTTCGTTAATTACATCTTTAATTTCAAGGTCAAAAAAGGCCGCATCTTTTTTATCTTCCTTGAGTTTTTCAATTTGCTTTAATGTCAGTTGCGTGGCAGAGCCGGAGATGATTAATTTTGGGATGTCGGGTAATTCTATATTTTTCTTTTCAACGATATTTTTTGTTTTGGTTTTGTTTATCGCGCCCGCGAGTCCTGCGCTTGCGCAGGGAAGAACCTTGTAGCTGCTTTTTTCGATTGCAAGAGAAATTTGTTCCAAATCCGTATTTGACATAGCATCAACTACGATAACCCTTTTTCCCTGCTGCACAAGTTCATTTATCTTTAGCGCAATGGGCCCCGCGCCTTTTGAAACGGTGTTTAAACCTATTATATCAATTAAATTAAAGAGTTGAAAATTGAGGTCTTTTTTTAAAATATCGGGGATATATGATTCTGTTATGGGCGATTTAGGATCAAGCGCGCATTGCGTTCTTTCTAATACCTGACCGTTTAAAAGCTGATAGCCTCCTATGGTTGTTCTGTTTTCTTCTATATAAGCGGGTGCTACAATTGCAACATCATACCCCGTTGTTTCAAGAACCCCCACAATTTCAAGCCCGGTGTTGCCTCTTAGGGTTGAATCGATTTTTTTATAGAAATTATCGATGTTTAAATTGTCTTTAAGATTTTTTGTAATTTCGACAACGCGCCTTAGCGCCTCCTTTTTATCGATGTTTCTTGATTCCGTGGAAACCGCCCAAACATCAATGTTATTAAAATCTTCGCAATTTTTATAGTCTTTTTCATAGTCAATTAAGACACGAGTACTCAAGCCCTTTTTAAAAAATTGCAAAGCCGTGTCATTAGCGCCTGTTAAATCATCTGCTATTATAATTGTCGAATCAACTATAGCCATAATTAATTATGCTTCTTATGCTTCAACTGCTTGAGAGTCTCTTTTGCTACCCACAAATGTATAGTCCGTTGCGTTAATTAAATATCTTTCCGCCGTTTCACCGTCGGGCGTTTGCCATTTTGAGACCATGATTCTTCCTTCTACGGAAATTAATGCTCCTTTTTTAATCCATTCGGCTGCGGATTCGGCTTTTTTATCCCATAATTGGATATTAAACCAGTCTGCTTCTCTTTGTTTGGTTTTCGGGTTCCATCTGTCAACCGCTAAAGAAAAAGTTGTTTTGCTTTTTCCGCTTTCAAAATATTTTATTTCAGGGTCTTGTCCGACGCGTCCAACTAAAATTGCACAATTCATAAACTTTTTACCTTATTAAATTAATTTCAAATAAATTATATTATGCAAAATTTAGTTTTGCAAATACACCTTAGCAAACGCGCATTTCGTGTCTTCGATGGTTGCATAGACGATTCTTACAATGTCATCCGATACAATATCGACCCTTGAATAGGTTAAATCGTTTTCTTTTTTTAATCTATCGTCATATTTTTGAAGTTTGAGTTTTCCGAATTCCTTATAG
>CANQLJ010000006.1 GCA_947624685.1 Candidatus Gastranaerophilales bacterium
TAGAGTTGCCTCTATTGTCTCCCATCATAAAATAATTTCCTTTAGGAATAATAAAAGGCCCGCAGTACATTCCTGTTGTACAGGGTGTCCAATCGGTTTTAGAAATTATATACGGTTCAAAAAGGGGTTTATCGTTAATATAAACGGTGTATTCATCAGTTTCAAAGTTATATTTAATTTCAAATTTATCCCCCGGCATTCCGATAACTCTTTTGATATAGGCAATGTCTTTACAAAAAATCCCGGATAATCTTGTAAATATTGCCCAAGGGCTGTTTGATAATTGAACTTCAGGCGGATAAAAGACCAAAATGTCCCCTCTTTTGATTTCTTTTTTAAATGTTGATAATTTTTCCACAAACACTCTATCATGCTCTAAAATTGTCGGGCGCATGGAGCCTGAAGGAATCCACCTTAATTCGCCTATAAAATATCTGATTATTATTACGCTTATTAAAACAAAAATTATCGTGTTAATGATTTCTTTAAATATATCTAAATCATTTTCATCACAACATTCATTAGGTTCTTTTTCATTCTCGTTATCAGATTTTTTCTCATCAAACAAAACTTTTTTTAAAAAATATTTAAACCCCTTTTCTTTGGTTTTTTTTGCTAAATCGACAATATTATTTTTTTGGGTTTTAAAAAAGGTAAAAAACGTTGTTTTGATGTCTTTTAAGACCATTTTATCTCGAATTATAAAATAGCAGCAAAATATAAATAAAACAAACGAAGTGCAAAGTATCTTAAAAAACTTTTTTAATGTGCCATAGCTTTTGTGGTAGTTGTCATTTAAGGTTTTTATGTTTAATAATTTTGAATTTTGATAATTATCAAAAACAAAATCCGATATATCATTATAAATGTCGGTTTTGTCGCTTTTTGCCATAAGAGGAAGCGCGATATATAACACTTTTTCGATTTTTTTATCGTAAATATCGTAATTTTGCCTTTCGGGCACATACGATTCAATAAAAGAATATTTTATATTTTTTTCAAGGAGCTTATTTTCAATTTTTTCTTTATCAATATCAGCATCTTTTGATACGCTATATTCAAGCACAACGCCTCTTTTTAAGATAAAATTAAGCGTTTGAGAATTAACGTTATATAAATAACAAACTAAAACAAAAATCAGTATAAATACAATTTTTTTAAAATTTCTTTTAAAAAATTGTTTAAAATTATTATAAAATTTTTGCAAAATCAGCTCCTTAATGTGTATTTGCTTAATTCAATCAATGATTTTTTATAGATTGATTCGTCGAGTTTTTCTAAATCATCAATTGCACTGTTTAAATATTTTTTTATATCATCTCTTGATTTTTCGATATATTTTTCTAAATCCTTTTTTGTGATTTTGGATAAATCATTTATATCGGATAAGATTGAATTTTTGTTATCCAAAAAATAATATATCACAGCCAAAGTATAATTACCATTTTTAAAATCGGTATTGTTTTGATAAAAATTGTCCGTGTCGTTTTTAATTTGAAAAGCAATTGTATAGTTTTTTAAAAACGAACGAAGATATTTTTTTTGATTTTCTTCAATTGTTTTAAGTGAAAACAGGCTCTCAAGCCCAGCAAAAAAAAGGCTTCCCGTTTTGTTGAAGGTTTTATCTATATAACTTTTTTTATCTAAAATCTTATTTTTATTTTGATTTTGAAAAATTTCGCCCAAAATCGTATCTTTGATTCTATCGCAAAATATTTTTATAATCTCGGTGTTTGTTTTGCTCAAAACCCCAAGCGCCAAGCTTAACAAATAATCGCCCTCCAAAAGTGCAATTTTTGAATTATATTTTTTATAAAAAGTTAAATCTCCCCGCCTGTAATCTTCTTCATCAATTACATCATCATGGACTAAAGTCGCACTATGAATGATTTCAAGCGCAAGAGCGATGTTTAAGACAAAATCAAAGTTATTAATTTTAAGGATGTTTGAAAACAAAAATACAAAAATCGGACGAAGCCTTTTGGGTTCACAAAAGATAAATTTATTTATATCTTCATTGAAAAAATTATCTTTTTCATCAATTATTTTTTTTAGTTCAAGCTCAAATTGCGCCAATTGCGCGCTAATCGGGTATACAATATTTTTGATTTCATCCGAATTTGTCATTTTATATTTTTTCGCTTGCCCAATAAAATTACATCAGATTACAAATTTGCCGTTTTCATAGATTAATTTATCATCCGCAAATATTTTTCCGCCGTTTTTCATATTTTTTATCATATCCCAATGAAGCCCGGATTCATTTTTCCCGTTTGCTTCGGGGTAACTTGAACCAAGCGCCATATGAATCGAGCCGCCTATTTTTTCATCAAACAGGATGTTTCCCGTAACATCCGTTATTCTATCATTTGTTCCGATTGCAATTTCGCCCACAAACCTTGAACCGCAATCCATGTTCAGCATATCTTGCAAAAATTCGTTTCCGACTTGAGCACTTGCTTCAACTACTTTTCCCTGTTCAAGAGTTAAATATACTTCTTTTGCACAAGACCCATTGTAGTTTTGAGGAAAATCAAAATAAATTTTACCGTTTGCGCTATCTTCAACAGGGGAAGTGAATATTTCGCCATCGGGAAAATTCATATTACCCGAGCATGGAATCCATAATCTGCCTTTTGTTGAAAAAGAAATATCAGTTTTATCCCCGACAAACCTTATTTTTTCGGTTTTATTTAAAATTGAAGCGATTCTTTTTTGTTCTTTGTCAATTTCAAGCCACTTTTCTCTTGGGTTATCTAAATCAAGATAGCAGGAATTTATCAAAAATTCGCAATATTCATCATAGCTCATATTTGCTTCCTGAGCTAAAGCATTTGTCGGATAATCCGCTATTACCCAGCGCATTTGATTTTTAGCGCTTCTATCCAATCTTCTTTTTAATATCGGTTGAGTTGCCTTTGATCGGAGTGCGAGTTTTGAGCTATCCGCTTTTGCCATATTTTTAACATTGCTTGGCGCACCGATGAATATCATAACGTCAGCTTTCTCGACTTCAATTTTTGACATTTCATCAATAAAGTTTAATTGCTCAACATTAGCGTATTTTATAAAGGTTTCTGCGATTCCATCCATATTAACTTTAACAATAGGATTAGCTCCATTTATTAAACATAATTTATATATTTCTTTAACAAGCGGCTGAGCACTGTAGCCTCGAGCGTAAATTATTACTAAATCGCCTTTTTTGACTGATGTTGAATAATTAACCAGAACATCAGCGTATTTTTGAATCAAAGGATTGAACATTTTTTATTTCCTCTATATATTTTTATTGTTCTTCTTGATTATCTTCTTCCATTACACCATGGTAAGCAGCTTTATATCTTAATGTGCAGCCTCTTTTTGAGCTTCTTACAAATTCAACAAGATTATCAACGTATTTATTTCCTTTAAATTCTTTTTCAATTAATTCCAGCGCTTGAGTTGTATTATATTTTTCATCTCTTAATAACCTTATTGCTTTATGAATAGCGTCGCGCGATTCTTTATCCACTCCTTTTCGTCTTAAACCTATTGCATTTAACCCTATTGGTAAACACGGAATACCTTCAGCTTTGCAATAAGGGATAATATCCAATCGAGCGGCAGAAGCGCCCGATATAATTGCCATATCGCCGATTCTAAGGTTTTGATGAAAGACGCTCATTCCGCCTAAAAACGCACCAAACCCGACATGACAATGACCGCCTATTGTTGCGGCATTTGCCATAATGACGTTATCCCCAAGTACGCAATTGTGAGCAACGTGAGTATAAGCCATAAGCATGCAATTATCGCCCACTATTGTGTTATTTCCCTCACCTGAAGCACGGTTAATTGTTGCAAATTCTCTAATCCAGCAATTTTTACCTATGATTACACCCGTTTTTTCGCCTTTGTAGCCTAAATCCTGCGGTTCTCCGCCAATTGAAGCAAAGGGAGAAATTCTTGTGTTTTCACCAATATGGGCGTATTGGATATTTGCGTTTTCTCCGATAACACAGCCTGAATCAATTACAACATCTTTTCCGATTATTGTGTAAGCTCCGATTTGAACATCGGGAGCGATTTTTGCGCTTTCGTCAATAAGCGCGGTCTTATGAATTTTTTCTAATGTCATCATATTTCCTTCTATTCTATTTTAACGCAACCGTTAAAACTGCTTCGGTACATAATTTACCATCTACAAAAGAGCGTCCGACGCATTTTGCAATCGGGCCTTTAATTTTTAAACATTCTGTTTCCATATCGAGCCTATCGCCGGGGCGAACGATATTTTTAAATTTAGCATTTTCAACACCCGCAAAAAGAGTCAATTTACCTTTATATTCATCAATTAACATTAAAATTGGAGCAGCCGTTTGAGCGAGCGCTTCAATTTGTAAGACCCCCGGCATGATGGGGTTATTCGGGAAATGCCCTTGGAAAAATGGTTCATTAAAAGTGATATTTTTATAACCCTTCGAATATTGCCCCGGAACACATTCCACGATTCTATCTACCAATAAAAACGGATAGCGGTGAGGCAGCATCTTTAATATTTCATCATACCCTAGTGAAATTGGCGTAATAACATTATCCATTTTTATCTCCTTACCCTTACCTTATACATTACTTGTCTAGCATTTGTTTTAACATTTTAGAAACTTGGCAATGATACCCATGGCCCGCTTCTTTTACAATGATATTTGATTTTATCTTTAAAGGATTATACCCGCTTAGGTATAAATCACCGATTATATCAAGAATTTTATGTTTAGCCGGCTCATAATCGCTTCTTAACGGTACCGTATACCCGTCATCCGTGAGTCCAACGGTATTATCTATTGTTACCCCTTTTGAATAGCCCATGGCTTGAAATTTTTCCAAATCTTTTAAATAGCCAAATGTTCGAGCTTCAATTATTTCATTTAAATTTTTATCCAAATCCAAATTTACCCAGCGATTGTTTAAATCGGGATGTTTAAAATTAACGCAATAAGTTATTGTCGTCTTATTGTCGCTCGGCAAAAGTATAATAGAAGAATTATCTTTTATAAAATAAACAGGTTCGTTTAATTGTTTCGTTGGCTCAACATCTCCCACAATTCCGATTTCACTAAATTTTTTAACCCAGACGCTCGCCGAACCGTCAAATATCGGCATTTCAAAACCGAGTGAATTTATATAAACATCAAGTGCATCAATATCGCAAATTGCGCATGACGCCATAAAATGTTCAATTAGAGCGACTTTATTTTTAGCGCCATTTTCAATATCGGCAATTATTACACAATGCTCCGAGCTTACGACATTATTAACATCGGCCGCAATTACGCTATCGTTTATATAAAAACGAATACCCTTTTTATCTGACGGTTTAATTTCAAGCTCAACCGGAGCATTAAACATTAAACCGTTTCCGTTTACTTTAAAACTAGATTTTACCGTCTTCATTTAAAAATTTCTCATAATCTTCTAATAAATGTTGATATTTTTTATACTTTTTAACCATAATTTCAGCTTCATCAAGATATTTTAATCTCTTTATGAAATCTTTTCTTAATACCGCAGGAGCGCCCATTATGACCGATTTTGGCCCAAATGATTTTGAGACTCCGGCTTTTGCTAAAATTATAGAATCATCCCCTATTTCAATATGGTCTTTTAAGCCTGCTTGGCCGGCAATTACTACTCTATCACCGATTGTACAGGAGCCCGCTATACCTACTTGAGAAACGATAGTACAAGCACGACCTATTTTACAGTTATGACCAATCATAACAAGGTTATCAATTTTTGTTTGAGCTCCGATTGTTGTGTTTTCAATCGTTCCTCTATCAATTGTTGTATTTGCGCCGATTTCAACGTCATCTTCAATTATAACCGAACCCAATGAAGGAATTTTAAAGACTTTTACTTCTTTATTTACTTCTTTAATTGCGCCTTGTTCGCGAGCTTGTTCAATGTTATTTGGAGCTTCGGTTACAAAAGAAAACCCGTCAGCTCCTAAACTTACTCCATGGTGCAATATACAGCGCGAACCCACCTGTACAAAGTCTCCGATGTTGACTCCGGGGTGAAATAAACAATCTGAACCTATAACAACATCTTTTCCGACATAAACATTTGCCATAAGAGCAGTGTTGTCGCCAATTACGCTGTTTGCTCCGATTACAACATTAGCTCCTATTGAAACATTTTTCCCTAATTTGGCGCTCTCATCAATGACGGCGCTTGGGTGAATTGCTCTTGGGGTATCGGGGCCGATATAAAAAGCATTTAACAATTTCATAAAGGCAAGTCTGGGGCGTTCGACTTCGATTGTTGAAATGCCCTCTAAATTAACTCCCAAAGGTACCAGTACAGCGCGAGCCTTGCTTTGCGAAATGTTTTCAATCTCATCTTCATTCATCGCAAGCGCTAAAGTATTTTCATCCGCTAACTTTGGCGGTGCTACGCGAGTTATTTCAATATCACTTACTTTTGTTAAAATACCTTCCGTTAATTGTGCTAACTGTTCAAGGCTGAATTTTTTCTCTCCCATTTGATACTCCCTATCGAAATCTTATTTGTATATCTATTTTATAACAACATTAAAAAAAATGCTAATATCTTAATATGTTTTTTATCTTATTTTTTCAATAATTTTAGTTGTCGACTTACCTTCAACAAGGTCAATAAACTTTATTTCAATATTATTTTCTTTGGCGCATTTTGTTTCGGGTAACGTTTCAAGATTATAATCCGCTCCTTTTGTATAAATGTCGGGTTTTAGCTCTTTTAAAAGGTTACACGGGCTTAATTCATCAAAAACAATAACATAATCAACACTTTTTAGCGCGCATAAAACTTCTGCTCTATCTGATTCGTTATTTATAGGGCGGCTTTCGCCTTTTAATTTTTTAACGGAGCTATCTGAATTTAAGCCCACAATTAAAACATCGCCACATTGAGCGGATTTTGATAAATACCTTACATGCCCTACATGTAAAATATCAAAACATCCGTTTGTAAAAACGATTTTTTTATTTTGAGCGCGAAGGTTTTTTATTATGTTTTTTAGTTCGTCAATTTTTACAACATCACCCATTTTTAGACCTTTCGGGATAAAAATGCCGCTTTAGATAAAACTAAAAGAATTTTATTTTAAAGCGGCATAAATAATTAAATCTATTTTTCTTGATTAGCTTTTTCAATTGCTTTCAATTTTGATTTTGGAGCCCCTTGAGTTTGTTCATTTTCTTTTTGTTTAGGAAGAGCTTGTTCAATTTGTTTTTTGATGTTTTCGGGTGATAAATTTTCATCAACATATACTATCGTTGCATTTTCTTTTAACCCTTCGATTAGTTTTTGCAAAGCATCGAGTTTGCTTTTCTTTTCAAGATACAATTTAAGCTCGGGTTTAATTTCGGCTAAAGTTTGTACCCCGCCTTTTGATTTATCTTTAAGATAGATGATATGAGAACCGTATTGAGTTTTAACAATCGGGCTAATTGTGCCGACTTTCATTGAAAAAGCCATGTCGCCAAATTCTTTAACGACATCGGATTTTGCAACATAACCTAAATCCCCGCCGTTTTGAGCGCTTGCTGTGTCAATTGAATTTTCTTTTGCCAACGAAGCGAATTTGGAAGGATTTTTGTCTGCTTGTTCTTTTAAGGATTTAATCAAATCTTCATTTTTCTTAACTTGTTCTTTTGCCATTTTATCAATTTCTTCGGTTGATAATTTAGCTTCTTTATCGTCATCCGTTATTTTTCTTTTGATTGTTTCATAATTTGTGTCAACTAAGATATGAGAAACTCTGACACGCTCTGGCATGACAAATTGGTTTTTGTTTTGTTTATAGTAATTTTCGACATCTTTATCGCTGATTTTTTTATAATCAAGCATTTCAAGCAATTTTTCCATTCTGACATCCTGTGCTAAATCAGAATTAAGTTTTTGCTCGCTAATGTCATTTTCTTTTAAAAGATTGTTGAATTTTTCAACCGAGCCCACTTGTTTGATGATTGCATCTTTTTTTGCATTGATTTCATCTTGCGATGCTTCAATTTTTCTTCTGTCAAATTCTTGTTTTAAAAGCTCTCTGACTATTAAATCGTTTGTGAATTTATCTTTAATCGATAAAGCAACATAGCTTTTGTCGTTTTGATATTGCTTTGGTACAAATTTTAATTGAGCATTTTTGATTTTATTGTAATCACTATCAAATTCCGCTTTTGTTATTTGCGTGTCGTTGATTTTTAAGACAACATCACTCTTTTTAGAGCATCCGCAAAAAATCAACATCGAAATAAAAAAAGTAACTGCGATTTTTGTAAACTTCATTTCCGTCTCCTTATTTATTATCATTTAGTTTAAAATTCAAAATTACCTCAGATATATGATAAAACAAATCCGCCAATTTGTTAAATATTTCATCAAAATCATCTTCATTTTTATTCATAAGAAGGATTCCTTTTGTTTTTGCAAGGTTTTTTGGAGGATGAGTAAATGTAAAATATTTTACATACTTTTTCTCGATTCTTGATTTTAAAATATTCCATTCATTTAATGTAAAAGGTGTGTTAATCCTTATTTGATTTCCAAGCTCGCGAACATGCGTGATATTAGCGTTTGTCGCTAATATTCTTAATCTTATTAATTTTATTAAATTATCAACACATTTTGGAATTGACGAGAATCTGTCTTTGAGGTTCAATTCCATGTTATCTAATTCAACAAGGGTTTTGACGTCTGATAGTCTTTTATATTCAAGGATTTTTTGTTCATAGCTTTGGGCCCAAGAATCCGGTATATAAGCATCCGCATTAATATCAACAATAGCGGGCTCATTTTTTTGAATTTTATTATATTCGTAAGGGTTTTTGTTTTGCCTGTTTCTAATATCTTCAATACATTGATTCAAAAGTGAACAGTACGTGTCAAAGCCGACATTGAGCATTTGGCCGTGCTGGCTTGTACCCAAGATATTTCCGACACCTCTAATTTCAATATCCCTTAGGGCAATCTTATAGCCGCTTCCGAGGCTTGAAAAATCTTTTATTGATTGGAGCCTTTTTTGTGCTTGTTCGTTAATCATTTGAGATTTTTTATAAAAACAGAAGCAATAAGCCTGTTTTTCGCACCTTCCGACCCTTCCTCGAAGCTGATAGAGTTGTGCAAGACCGAAGTTTTGAGCGTCATGGATAATAATAGTGTTAGCGTTAGGAATATCCAAGCCCGATTCAATAATTGTCGTACACAATAAAACGTCATATTTTCTGTTTGTAAAATCATATATGACTTCTTCCAGTTCTTTTTCGTTCATTTGACCGTGAGCAATGGCAATTTTGGCGTTTGGAACAATTGAAGAGAGTTTTTGTTTAAATTTTTCTATTGTTTCAACTTTGTTATATAAATAAAATACCTGCCCGTCTCTTTGAAGTTCTTGATTTATCGCGTTTTTAACATAGGTCTCATTGAATTCCGTCACATAAGTTTTAATAGGAAGCCTGTTTTTAGGAGGAGTGTTAATAACAGATAAATCTTTTAGGCCTGATAATGCCATATTTAATGTCCTTGGAATGGGAGTAGCACTTAGCGATAGTACGTCAATATTTTCTTTTAATTTTTTTAATTTTTCTTTGTGTCTAACACCAAACTTATGTTCTTCATCCACCACAAGCAAACCCAATTTTTTAAATTCAATGTCATTTGATAACAATCTATGAGTCGCAATAACGACATCGATATTACCTTCTTTTAAATTATTAATCGTTTCTTTTTGTTCTTTTTTGGAACAAAAGCGATTTAAAAGAGCGACATTAACGCTAAAAGGTTTAAACCTTTCTTTAATTACTTCAAAATGCTGCATGGTAAGAATCGTGGTGGGCGCTATCATTGCCGCTTGATAGCCTGACATCACGGCTTTAAATATTGCTCGCATCGCAATTTCAGTTTTTCCAAAACCCACATCGGCGCAAATCAACCTATCCATCGGTCTTGTTGCTTCCATATCTTTTTTTGTATCAATTATCGCCTTCATTTGATCGGGGGTTTCCGTGTATTCAAAATTTTCTTCCATTTCATATTGCCAAGCGGTATCGGGAAGAAATTCGATGCCATCAGACATTTTTCTTTTTGCGTATAAATCTAACAGGTCATAAGCAATGGCTTCAACTTCTTTTTTGGCTTTGGATTTTGTCAGCTCCCAAGACGCCCCTCCCATTTTGGATAATTTTGGTTTAGTGTTGGCGCCACCTCTAAATCTGCACAAAAGATTAATCTGCTCCGCCGGCATAAACAGTTTATCCGACCCTTGATAGATAATTTCAAGGTAATCTTTTTGATTGTCATCAATTGTTTGTTTTGTAATACCGTTATATATACCTATCCCATGGACGCTATGAACAACGTATTCGCCGATTTTAATATCATTAATCGAATCAATAAAATCAGCGCCTTGCTTATTTGAATAGTGTTTTTTTGTGGTTATATCTTTATTGTGGCGGTTGAATAGTTCTTTATCGGTTAGAAAAATTATATTTTGTGAGCTGATTTTTTTATCTGCCGATATTACACCCCCTGTCGTAATATCGGGGAAATAGAAAATGTCATCACTAAATATTTCAAATTCGTCAAATATTTCTTTAATTCGATTAGGATAGTTTGTGCATAGAAAAATCTTATAGTTTTGATTTAAGTATTTTTTAATAAAATTTGATACTTCATTAATATCAAAAGAAAACACGGGAGCTAAATCCATATCAAATTCAAGAGTTTTATCAAAATCATTATTTAAAAATGAATCAATTCCTATTCTTTTGAATTTCTTCAGTTTTTCTCTAAATTCACTATACGTAACATGATTTAAGTTTTCTAAAGGCAAAAGAAGATTGGTTTTGATGTTATCGTTATAGTCTTTTATAAAATTGTCGTCGATATTTTGAAATTTCGATAATATTTGAGTTGTTTGATTTAAAACGACAACATAATCATCCAAAAAATCAAAAGCACAGTAACTATCGTCTAAAATATAATTAATATAATATTCAATCCCTTCAAAATAGCCGGCATTATTAATTTTTTCAATTAATTCATCTTTGATTTTTTTTGTAAAATCGTCGTCTTTTTTGATTTTTTCTATGTTTCTTATAAATTTATTCTTATTTTCATCATTTAAAATAAATTTAAAAACAGGATAAACATCCGCTTTTTCAATATGGGAGAAGCTTTTTTGAGTGGTTGGGTTAAAATATCTTATATCTTCAATAACATCGGCGAAAAATTCGATTCTAATCGGATTATAATCGAGAGCATAAATATCCAAAATATCCCCTCGAAGCGCAAACTCACCAATATCAACAACATTTGTCACTCTTTTATAGCCAAAATCAATGAGTTTTTTTGCAATTAGAGAATAGTCAATCGAATCATTTTTTTTAAAAGTCAAATGATTATTTATATAAAAATCCTTCTTTGTAAATTTTTCGCTAAATGCCTTAACGGGCGCAATCACAACCTCGGGCTTATTTAAAAATATATTAATCTGCTCTTGATATATATAATAGTTTTTCTCAAGCTCGCTATAAAGAGAAATCTCCTGGGGGTAGAGTATTTCGCTTTTAATTTTTAGAAGGTTTTCAAGGTCTTTTTGTGTTTTTAGAGCGGTTTGTTCGTCAAGTGCGATATAGAGGACTTTTTTGTTTTGTTTAATTAAAGATTTTATTAAAAACAGATTAAAAGGCGGCAAAAACCCTGTCAAAACAAGATTATTGAGCGTTTTAGAATTGATAAAATTTAAAATAAAATCAAGTTTTATAAAATCAAAATCCATTTTATTGTCTGTTTTGCTCTTTCATTCCGATATTTTTGAGTCTTCGCTCAATATCTCTCCACCAGCTTAATCTTTGTTTAAATAAATATCGATAGCCCTCAAAGTTGCCTTTTGAAATTTGTTCCTGCTGCTTATCGCAAAATACTTCAAATTCGCGCTCTAATTTATGGCAAAATTCTTTTCTGTCATAGTGAAATTCGCTGTAAGTTTGAACATTTCCAAATTCCAAAACGACTTCGGGCTTATCTTGTCTTAAAAACGTATAATTTACGCTCACGGGACAAATATTAATCCCGCCATATTTTTTTATGGCATTTTCGATTAAATATGCAATTCCCGTTTGAAAAACTTTCGGTTTGAAATGAGGCGGTCTGATTATTCCTTCGGCAAAAAGCCAAAAATTAATATCCGGTTTATCCAATGTTGTTACGGCATACCTTAGCGCTTTAACGGCGTCTTGGGGAGTTTTTTTATTAATCGGGAAGCAGCCTATATATTGAAACAAAGGAAATCTGTTCATTTCTTCTATCATAAGGCGCAAGCGGCCTTTCATGATAAATCTTGCAACATTAAAACCTATTATCCCGTCCCACCAGTTGTTGTGATTGGTATAAAAAAGAATAGCTTTGGTTTTATCTCTGTTTTCAAGATTTTCAATACCTTTATACATCATGGAATGAAATCTTGCTTTAACCATTCTCGGGAAAACAAAATCAGCAATAAAAAGCCAGAAAGGAATATCTTTTGCTGTTCTGAATTTTTCTTCTCGGTTTCTTAAAATAGTAGGAGGTACATTGCTGTATAAATGTTGAGGAGTTTCACTTACAGTCATAATTTCACCTATTTATCTTGTAATATCCGATTTAGCTGACAATAAGCCTTAAAAGAAGTTAGCTTCTTTTCTGTTTTCTTTATATAATTTTTTAAGTTCAATTTAGCCGCCAAGTCAATTACCCTGTTGTACAATTTTATTATGTTTTGGGCATAGATATATTTTCGATTGTCGGCTTGTTCGTTTAGTCTTTCTCTTGCAATATCCGCTTTCAAAATTCCAAGACGCACTTGAAGATATTCAAGTTCATTACTTTGGGCACATTGCAGTGCAATATCGCAATACATTTGAGCGCTTTGTTTGTCATTTAATTTTAAATATGACTTAGCCAAAAGCTCTTGGAAAAGTATTTTAAAGAAGTAGTTATTGTTTCTTGCGTTTTCACAGATTTTAACCGCTTTTTCACAAATTTCAATGCAATACATATCGGCTTTATTATTTGCCGTTGCGGCAGCTGAAATATACCAGGCCAAAAGCGCACCGAGCGCAAGTTTTTTAGATGAAAAATATTGCATTTGTTCGCTTGATACTTCAATTGCCTTCAGATATGACCCTTCTTCAAGCATTACATATGCAAGCAGTGTTTTTAAGAAATTTTTAGCGTTTTCATTGGCGCAATTATTAGCATATGTCGTTGCATCAAAAAGTTCTTCTTTAATTTTTTCAAAATCGAGCCTTAAAACTTTATTTATCGCATTAATTATATTCCATTCACAGACCAAATCCGCGGTATCTATGATATAAGCGTAGTTTTTGACAATATCTTGCAATATTGCATCCGATTCGTCAAAAAATCCTCTCGAAGTATTTGCCATAGCTTGGGCGTATTCGAGTTTGACCTTAAGATAATCAACGTTTGTGCCTTTTTCTTTTTGCAAAACCCTATCTATCTCATTTACAAGTTCAAACGCCAAAGGCGAACCTTGCTGGCAATAGCTTTGAGCAAGGATTATATTAGCGTCAATCCAGGTGTAAAATATTTCGTTTTGGCTAATCCATTTATGTTTCGAAAAGAAGCTCAGGTGCTTTTGCAAAATCGGGTTTATTTCGCTATTAACAAGGCTTGAAATTTCTTCCCAAGAGCCTAATTTCAAAAGCGCATCAAGTTTTCTTGTTTTAATCAGTGCAATTTGAAGCTCAACATCGGATTTCTTTTGAGTTTTATCTTTTGTATCAAAATATTTTAAAACGTTATCAACAAGCTCAACTACCGCATTATAGTCTTGTGTTAAATATGAACTTTTGATTAAATAGCCCGAAATATCGATGATTTTATTTTCATCGTCATTTTTTTGAGCGGATAAAATAACGTTTGTCAGATAATCTTTTGCTTCGCTCGGGCTTTTGTCATAGATTAATTTTCCCAAACGTTCACAGATATTGTTTTTAATGTAGTCGAAATTGTCCGTTTTTACACTCTCAAGCAAAATCAAGCTTTGCTTTTGGGCCATCGAATAGATGTTAATGTCGCCAATATAGTTTGCATATTGGAGATTTTTTGTCCAAAGACTAAACGCAAGCTCTTTGTTTGATATAATTTGAGCTAATATCGGACAAATAAGAGGAGTTGAAATTGTCTTATTATTTAATTCTATCAAAAGTTTTTTGGCCGATTCTTTGATTAAATCTTCTTCTTTTGCTCTGATATAGCAATATGACCAGGTTAGAGAATTTTTAAAGCCATAAATATCGTCAACCTTTCTCTTTAAATATCCTTTTTTATCTAAAGAAGAAACGGTTGCGAAAAATTCAACTTCATTCAATTGAAAAACGTTCGATAACAATTGATAATCAAGCTTATCCCCCAATAGTGAAGCAACAAGTAAGAAAACGTATTCCTTTTGGTTTGTTTCTTTAAGAAAATCTAATCTTTCAAAGAAGCAATTTTCAAGCGTCGAAGGCAATTGAACATCGATATATTTTTCGTCAAATTTAACAATTTTATTTTGAACTTTTAGTATTTTTCTCTCAAAAAGATATTGTAAAATCTGCTCGATATAAGCGATGTTGCCTTGGGCATTATAGGCAATTTGAGAGAGTATTTCGTTATTTACTTCGCAATTTTCACCAAGAACTTTTTTGATAAATATTTTATTTTCGGAAATATTTTGGCTTCGAAGCGAAATATTCAAGCAATTGTTGTTATTTAAGACATTTGTTTGAAAATACATTGAAATTGAATGTTGGTTTTTATAGCCTAAGACAAGCTTTGCGTCTCTTTCAAAGTAGTTTTCGTTGATTAAATATTTTAAAAATCCGTAAGAAGATTCGTCAATCAAATCAAAATCGTCAATTATGAAAATAACGTATTTTTGGTGTTTTAATAGGTCAAAGACGTCTTTTAAGTATTTATAAGTAATGTCTTTGTTGATTAAGATATTTTCAAAATAATCTTTTTTCAAAGGATATATAAGATTAGCAAGCGTTTCAAGCTTTTCTTCTTCGATTTTTTCAAGTTTTAATTTATCCAGAACCCTTTTTTCAAAAGCTTTTATATTAAATTCATCTCTCAATACGCAAGGGCATTCAAAAAGATTCATAAAGAAGCTTTGAATTAGACCATAGGGGCTAACTTGGGTCAGTGCGCTGCATTGAGCGTGGAAAATATAAGAGTTTTTGGACTTTTGTCGATATGTTTTATAGTATAAGTCGTTTAAAAGATGGGTTTTACCCGCACCTCTTGGCGCATTAACAGACATTGCCCGAATTGAAGATGCGCTATCTAAGATATTATCAAGCAATATTGAAAGCGCTTTGTCATATTTCAATTCTTGAGATTGCTCAAAAACGGGTTTTTGTTCTAAAAATATCATTTTATATGAATTGGATGATATTTTAATGAGCGATAATTCGGCACAAAGCGTAGAATAAGCTCCGATTGAAACAATTATATCTTTTTCAAAACCGTATTTAAGAGTAATTATCTCATCAACCTGTTTAACTTCGCTTGGCGAAATAATAGCAAATTTATAAGTTAATGAGCTGTTTAATTTTCGCTCAAGTATTTGGTTAAATTTGTCAAACTCGGCTTCAAATTGTTTAATTCTATCTAAAATTTTTGTGCTTTTAACGTAGTTATAGTTAAACATAACGATATGAGAATTTACAAATTCGCACATCGCTCCAAAGGATATTTTTATTGTCGTTTTGATGTTTTGAATAATTTCTTTTTCAAATTCTTTTCTGTCATACTGTTCAAGAACTTTTTCAAGATTTATAAAATCGATATATATTGCAAGCTGTCTCGGTTTTTGAACCGGTTGGTTATTGGATTCAATTGGCAAAATAGTATTATTCTTTGCTTCTTGAGGGTTTGTTTGTGTGTTTTGGTTTTGGGGATTTTGCGTTAGCTTTAAATTTTGCGTTGTATTTGAATTTTGTGATGTTTTAGGATTTTGTGTGTGGGGATATTTTTGTTTTTCAATTGGGGAAGAAGCGCCGGCGATGGTTTTAGCTTCATTTAAAATATCATTATCTTTAATTTTAAATTTATGAATATCAGCTAATTGAGTGTCATTTTCAATAACGGAAGTTTTGCTGTTGGGTTGGTGAGATGAGTTAGAAGAATTCATCTCATTTAGAGCAGCTTTTGAAGTTATCTTATTTTGCATATCAAAACGAGAAAGAGTCGTTTGGCTGATATTAAGCTCTCTTTTTGAGTTTTTAACAAGATTAGAGTTATTGTTATTGTTGATATTATCAGTAATATCATCATCGATGGCTTTGTTTATGGCATTATCGATAGTTTTGTTAGTTGTTTTATTATTTGGGGAAGCCGAAGAAAAGACATGGCCGCATTTTCTGCAAGCAGTGCTGTTTGGATAATTTGCACTTTTGCATTTCGGGCAGAATTTGACAAATTCAAATCCGCACTTCGAACAGCTGACCATCCCAAGTCGGACGGGGGATGAACACTTGGGACACTTGAAGACTAATTTTAATTTACAGTTGGGACATATTGTATCTTCATTTGATACGTGTGTCTTACATTTCGGACAGATCAAAACGAATATCCTAGATAACGTAAAATAACTACATTAGTATTATAATACAAATAATTTATTTTAAAAATATTATGTTAATTTTGTAAATTTTTTATTAAATTTCGATTTTTGATGTAAAATTAAAACTATGAAATTAGGAGTAAATATTGATCATATCGCGACATTGAGAAATGCTCGCGCCGGGCTTGAACCCGATATAGTCGCTGCAGCTAAATTAGCATTAAATCACGACATTTTAGCTCTCACCATGCATCTGAGGGAAGATAGGCGCCACATAAAAGACGAGGATTTATATGAAGTTAAAAAACTGGGTGCAAAAATAAACCTCGAAATGGCCGCAACAAAAGAGATTCAAAAAATCGCTCTTGATATTGTCCCCTATAGCGTCTGTTTAGTCCCCGAAAGGCGCCAAGAAATCACCACAGAAGGCGGTTTAGATGTTGAAAGTCAAAGGGAATATCTAAAAGACTTTATTAAACCCTTAAAAGAAAAAGGTATTATAGTGAGCCTCTTTATTGATGCGCAAAACGGGCAAGTTCGCGCCTCAAAAGAAGTCGGGGCGGATTATATCGAACTTCACACGGGCAAATTTTCAAACGCTTTTGAAAAAGGAAGCTGCCAAAGGGAGCTAAATGAATTAAAAGATGCCGCAAAATACGCTCAAAATCTAGGTTTAAAGGTCAATGCCGGCCACGGGTTAAATTATAAAAATGTTTATTTAATGAAAGAAATAGATGGGCTTTGTGAACTTAATATCGGCCATTCAATTATTTCAAAAGCGATTTTTTGCGGATTGGATAGGGCGATAGAAGAAATGCTCGAACTTATTAAATAATTTTTAAAATTGGCTTGACAGAATTTTTTGTCTTGTATATATTAGAAAATGCAGATAGGTTGGTCGTGTCAAAATGCCTGGTTAGGCTACGATCCCTCAAAAGAAAGGACACAAAATGTACGCAATAGTTGAAACAGGCGGAAAGCAATATAAATTCGAAGAAGGCAGATATGTCGATATAGAATTGCTTGAAGCTAATGAAAACGATAAAATCACTTTTGATAAAATTGTAATGCTTGTAAACGGCAAAAAATCAAAAGTCGGCAAACCTTATGTAGCTTCTGCTGCGGTTGATGGTACGGTTATGAAAAATGACAAAGCAAAAAAAGTAATCGTATACAAACAACGTCCCAAAAAAGGTACAAGGGTTAAACAAGGTCACAGACAACAATTCACTCGCGTTATGATTAACAAAATTAATACAAAATCAAAAGCTGCCGCAAGTGAAAAAGCTGAAGAAGCAGGAGAACAATAACAATGGCACATAAGAAGGGTGTAGGTTCATCTAAAAACGGAAGAGACTCCGAAAGCAAGAGATTAGGTATCAAAAGATATGCTAATGAACAAGTTGTTGCCGGAAATATTATCGTTAGACAACGCGGAACAAAAATTCATCCGGGCAATAACGTTGGTATGGGTAAAGACTATACAATCTTTGCTTTGACGGACGGAATTGTGAGATTTGAACCTTTCAGAAGAACAAGAAAAAAAGTCAGCGTTTACGCTCAATAAGTTTAGTTTAGCTTTTGCAAAATGTGCTTATTGAAACTTATTGGAATCGAACTCGACAAAATGAGACAAAATGAGACAAAATGACGCGATAAGATGATTCAACAGGATAAATAATTTATTTAATTGGACATTATTCTAAGGCCTAAACAATAGCGTAAAGCACACAATCTTTCTTGATTTTATTGATTTATCAAAAAAGATGTAAATTGAAAGTTTAATTATGGTTGGGAGCGTAGCTCAGTTTGGTTAGAGCGCTTGCCTGTCACGCAAGAGGTCGCGGGTTCGAGCCCCGTCGTTCCCGCCATAGTTATAACTATCTATATATAAATAACAAAAAAGTAAGCTCAAAGCTTGCTTTTTTGTCTTTATAAAGTTTGGTTTATAAATAAATTTTAAACCTAAACATTATTTTAAGATTGCACGTTTCTTTGTCGCTTGCCTTCAAAAACTCTCAAAGAACGAATTTAGGGAAGTTTTCAAATGAGTTTTCGCCTTCATCAAATGTCTGGTTCAATTAACCAACCTTTTTTGCCATGGCGTTTGTTTATATTTCTCACGCCAAAATTCTTGTGTGATTCTTCCTTTAAGTTTGCCGGTATATAAATTGTCTGATATGTTTTAAGGACGCAATATTTGCTTCAGCATTGCTTATACATTGCATATTTTCGAGTTTGATTTTATTTTCCGCAATTTCCGCTTACTGCTTTTATATTTCTTCAAATAATCCGTCTTTGGGGGTCTTTTGGGTTTGGAGTTGGGGGTTTTGTTTTTTTTGGGGGGCTGAAAGTTCATCAATTAATCATAAAAATACATCATCAATTTTTTCTTCCTAGATATAATTTTTTACCCCGCCTCCTCGTTTGTAGGCACAACAATAATAAACACATTTGCCTTTCAGTTTTAAAATTTATTTTTTAAAATTTCATCTATAGCCACAGTTTAGCAATTGCCCGAGTCTATAGATAAATCGTCAATTGAAGAGATAAATTGTTTTTGAAAGTTTACCTATAGCCACTGTTAGCAACTACCTAAGTCTATAGATTAATCATCAATTGGAGAGATAACATATTTTGAAAGTTTATCTATAGCCGTTTATTAGCAGCTATCCGCCATACATAAAATCATCTATAGATTAAACAATAACGATAAGAATTTATGACTAAGCTTCCAATGTTTTACTTCTGTTTTATAGCTCTCTTATTCAAAAGTTAATCCGTAAACACCGCCAGTAAGTATCCAAGTACATAAGATTAGTCTATGAATTAATTTATATAAAGACTTATGATTTGATTAAGTTTTCAATAATCTTATTTTGTTTTATTCCCCTTGTTCAAAGTTTATCTATAGCCGTTTATTAGCAACTATCCGCCATGCATAAAATCAAAATCTATAGATTAATCAATAACGATAAGAATTTGTGACTAAGCTTCCAATGTTTTACTTCTGTTTTATAGCTCTCTTATTCAAAAGTTAATCCGTAAACACCGCCAGTAAGTATCCAAGTACATAAGATTAGTCTATGAATTAATTTATATAAAGACTTATGATTTGATTAAGTTTTCAATAATCTTATTTTGTTTTATTCCTCTTGTTCAAAGTTTATCTATAGACGCTTCGTGTAGTCACTAAGTCTGCAAGATTAAAATCTATAGATCATGCTATAACAGTAAGCACTTATGGTAAAGTTTTCAATAATTTTATTTTGTTTTATTCCCCTTGTACAAATTTTATCTATAGACACCGTCAAGCAGTACGCAAGCCCATAGAATTAATCTATAACAATCAGAGCTTATGAATAAAATCCTGGCAAATCATATTTGATTTTAAGAATTCGGCCCGATTAAATATCTGATTTAATATTCGATTAAGCATCTAATTAAATCTGATTACTCCGATTAAATAATTTTTACAAACTTTAAAAACCTTGCTATAATTAAAAAAACACATTCCGCCTTGGGCGGGGGTTAGATTAATGATAAAATAGAAATAATAAAAGTAATAAAATTAAAGGAAGCAAAGAAGCCAAACAAAAAATTCAGATTTATAATACCAATGTAAAGAAATAAAAGAAACAAAAAGTAAGAGAAGCAACAGAACCAATAAACCAACAAAAAATTCAGATTAATAAAAGCTATAAAAGTAACGAAAGAAAAAAGCAATGAACGCAGCAAAAAATATAAAAATTTTTAAAATTTCAACAATTTTAACCGTTATAACCCTGGTTATCGCCTTAGCGCCACCGGTTTTCGGGGTTAATTCTTATGATAAATACGGTAATAAAACGGGAAGCTACCGCAAAAATTCTAACACCGTAACAAAATATGACCGCTACGGCAATAAAACTGAAACATACAGAAAAGATAACGCAAAAACAATCACTAAATACGATAAATACGGCAATAAAACAGGTTATTTTAAGAAAAATTCCGACAGCACAACAAATGAATATGACCGCTACGGCAACAAAATAAGAACATACAAAACCAATTCAAACGGCACAACAACGCTTTATGACCGCTATGGCAACAAAACCGGCTCATTTAAAAAAGACAAAAACGGAAACGTAACATCATACGACAAATATGGCAACAAAACCGAAAGCTTTAGATAATTTTTTTAAAAAAAATAATTGAAACATTGCTTAACAAAGCATTTTTTAAAGGCAATTATAATTTTGAGCAGACTTAAATCTGTTATATGAAAGTGAATTTTTTAAATAATATTAATAATTACTATCCAAAAAGCTATGCCAAAGCTGATTTCAAGGTGAATTTTAAAAGCGCGCGCTTGCCACTGCCATTAAAAACAACAAAGCCAATAAAACCAGCAAATCCAAAACTCGCGGCAAATAAAGATGTTTTTAACTATTCAAACAAGCATTTCAGCCACGTCAAAGTCTTTGGTGTGAATGATTATTTAAAGCTCGACAAAAACCAAAAAGCCCAAATCGATGATTTAGTCAAAGATGACGAAGATATTTTTGATGATTGCGACATAAATACGCTTATTGCGCCAAAATTAAAGGATTATTTAGACAAAAAATATAATGAAGACGGCTACGTCTTTATAAGTATCGGCACTTCGCCTTCTTCAATCGCCAGAGTTCTTGAATTTATGGGGGTGGAAGTAAAATACCTTCCCGTGTCGGGATTAAAAAATTTTGATATTTATAGCGATGTTGAAATCGAAGCGGGAGCCAAGGGCACAAAAGAATATAAAAAATTTCTCGATAAACAAAAAATAAACGACAGACACATCAAAAAATCAAAGAAAAAATATCTCTTTATTGATTACACCGATTCGGGAAAATCCCTTAAAATCTATCAAGACTTAATCAGAAATGTTTTTAAAATAAATAGCGATAACGTCGAATTTTTAAGCCTCAATAAAATAATCGGTGATTTATCGGACGGAAGCGAAGATTTTGACAAACTGGTTCGATATTACATTTATAACTATCTTGTTAAAAACGGCTCAAGCCACATTTGCGCGATAAAACATCTCACCCCAAAAGAATTTCAATATATTAACAAACAAATTTTAAGAAAAATTTCCCAACAAACCCAAATGTATAACTATTGCGTAATGAAAATTTTAGACAAAAACAATTTATTAAAATATAACCCAAAAAACAAAAATAGCCTATAAATTTTCTTTATCCAAAATATTTTTCCCGTCCGAGGCTTTATATAGTGAAATTGTTGAAATTATATAATTTATAGTATTTTCGACGTTTTTCCTATCAACCAAAAGCTTATTTTCTTTTTCATACAGTGTATCAAGATTTGATAAAGTACCGATATTTTCTTTAGTAAGCGATATATCATAAATATTATCTTCAATTTGCTTTTGATTGGTTAATTCAAGATAGTTTTCTTTTGAGGTTTTGTTTTGATTAAGCGCTAAATTTAGTTCATTTAAATCTTCGACGACAACTTTTCGAAAATTGTTTAAAGCCTCATCATACTTATATTTCTGCAATTTTAAGTAAGCATATTTATATCCGCCATCAAATATATCAAGGTTTGGAACGATACCAATATTTGCTAATTGAGTCGAATTTTTAAAGATATTTGATATATCATAGGCATTAAACCCTAATGCTCCAAAAACGGTAAATGAAGGCAGAAGCTCCCTTCTGGCAGCCTTTACGTCATAGCCGATTTTTTTTAGAAATTCAAGATTAGCTAAATAATCGGGTCTTGATTCGATTGTTTTAGAATCCAAGCTTTCGGGCATATCGTGGATTAAAACAATATCATCAAATTTGATTCGATTAATTTTATCATCATTTATCGAAAGATAATTTTTTAGTACATTTATTACATTGTCTTTTTTATCTTTTAAATTATTTTTTTCTTCCTCTAACACAGAAAGTGTCTTTTGCTCTTGAAGCACCAAATCAATAGAACCCATACCGAAATCTTGCTTTTGTTTTGTTTTTAAAACAATTTCATTTTGGGTATTTATCAATTCCTCTTGAAGTTCAAGCAATTTATCAATCATTACAAGATTATAATAATTTGAGACAAAATCACTTGTGAGGGTAATATATGTTGCTCTTTGAGATAATTTTGAAATTTCAATATCGGATTTTAAGCTTTTTGTTTTGAAATGGTTTTTGCCGAATATATCAATTTCATAAGATGCCATTAGGGGAAGCTGAAAATTACTTTGAGAATAATTTGGAATTTTCATATTCCCATATTGTTGAATGGACGAGCGGAGGTCTCTTTTAAATAACCCATCAAATGATATTGAAGGCAATTCATTAGCCAGTCCCATTGAAGCAAGCTTTTCGCTTTGTTTAATTTTGAGCTTGGTATTTTTTAAATCCTGATTTTTGTCATATAAATCAACAAGATTTTGAACCAGTATTTCATCGTTATAATTTTTCCACCATTCAAGATTAAGGTAGTCAATTTCGCTTATTGAAAAAGCTTTTAGCGACATAAATTGCGCTAAAATTACTATAGATATGGCAAAAAATATTTTTTTAGATACTTTCATTATAAAAAAACTCTTTCTAAAATTTATCTTATGATATAATTAGACCATAAAGAAAATTTTTTGACACATAAAGAAACATTAACAACGCTATGGAAGAAAATCAAACACAAATTCCGGAAATTGATACTCGTCCGGAATACAAGAAAAAAAGAGTATTTGTACCATTAATCGTCATTGCCGTATTTATAGTTTGCGCAATATTTTTCTCAATACGCTCATCAATCTATAAATCAACCGATGACGCTTTTGTGGAAGGGCATGTCGTAAATGTTGCCCCGAGAGTAAATGGGATTGTAACAAAATTAAATATTGAAGATAATATGGAAGTTAAAAAGGGCGACCTGCTGCTTGAAATCGACCCGAACGATTATATTGTCAAATTGAAACAATCTCAATCAAAATTAAACGAAACAAAACTTTCTTTAATTAACGCAAAAAGCGAAGTTCAAAAAAAAGATATTGAGCTAAAATTTGCAAAAGAAGATTTTTCAAGATATTCTTTAATGTTTTCTAAAAAAATCGCCTCAAAACAAGATTACGACAAAGCAAAAACAAAATTTGAAAGCGCTAAAGAAGATAAAATAATGGCAAGCGCAAAATATGAAGAATTAAAAGCCTCAATAAAAAGACTTGAAGCGCTTGTGGAACAAGATAGTTTAAATCTTTCATATACAAAAATTTACGCTTCTCAAGACGGATTAATCACAAACAGAACCGTCGAAGAAGGGAATTATGTTCAAATTGCACAAAATATGTTCGCAATAGTCCCGAAAGAAGTTTGGATTGTAGCAAATTTTAAAGAAACGCAAATTAAAAATATGAAAAAAGGCCAGCCGGTCAAAATCAAAATCGACGCCTACGGCTCAAAAAGATTTATTGGCGAATTAGACAGCATCCAAAAATTAACAGGCGCAAAATCAAGCCTTTTTCCGCCCGAAAATGCCGTCGGAAGCTATGTAAAAATCGTCCAAAGGGTTCCCGTTAAAATTATTTTTAAAGAAGATATAACAAAATATAACATAATCCCCGGGATGTCTGTTGTGCCTGAAGTAAAGGTTAAATGATGGCAAACGCTGTTTCATCAAACAAAAAAGCGCCTCTTTGGCTTGTTTCGCTTTCCATTTTAATCCCTGCGTCATTTTCCTGCCTTGCAACATCTGCCACAAACGTTGCAATACCTCATATTGCAGGGTATTTCGGTTCAACTACCGATGAAGCAAACTGGGTCATAACAAGCTATATGATAGCAAATGCTTGCTTAATTTTAATGACGGGCTGGCTTGAAAATTTAATGGGAAGGAAGACTTTTTTAAAAGTTTTTATAGCAATTTTTACGATAGGTTCGCTAATTTGTGCAACCGCTCCGAATCTTAATTTTATGGTTTTAGGAAGATTAATTCAAGGTATCGGCGGAGGCCCTATGACGCCTATTGCGCAATCTGTCTTATTGAGTGCATTTCCTTTTGAAAAAAGAAGTGTGGCAATGAGCCTTTTTGGTTTTGCTGTAATGATTTTTGCGGTTCTTGGGCCGACTTTTGGCGGGTTGATTGTGGATAACGCGACGTGGCAATGGATTTATTTAATCAATATTCCGGTTGGAATCATATCAATTTCTATGATTCACGCTAATATTGAAGAATTACCCAATCGAAAAAAAATCGAAAAAATTGATTTTTTAGGAATGATAAGTCTTGTTATCTGGCTTTTAACGATGCAGATAGTTCTTGATAAAGGGCAGCAATACAATTGGTTTGATTGCCCCTGGATTTGTGCACTGAGTGCAATAAGCGCCATTGCGCTAACATTTTTTATCGTTTGGGAGCTCGAGTATAAAAATCCATTAATAAATTTAAGAATCTTTAAAGACAAAAATTTTATCTTCGGAACAATACTATCGGCTAGTGTTAATGTAATTGTATTTTCTTCGATGGTGTTATTGCCTCAATTTATGCAGGGGATGATTGGCTATAGCGCATCATCAAGCGGTATGGCGCTTGCGCCAAGGGTAATATCATCCGTTGTAATGATAATTTTAATCAATCCTTTGATGAAAATTTTTGATAACAGGCTGTTAATTTCAATCGGCTTTTTCTTCCTTGGCATATCAATTTTGATGTACGCCAATTTAAATTTAACGGTTTCATTCAGCTTTATTTCACTGCCCAATATTTTGCTTGGCGTTGGTATAATTATGGTTTTTATTCCTGTGTCATCCCTTGTTTTGGGAACACTACCCAAAAGCGAATTATCAAACGGCGCAAGCTTGCATAATCTTTGTAAAACCGTCTGTATGGCGCTCTCGGCTTCCATTGCCAACACTTTTGTTTTAAGGCATTTGCAGGTTCATCAGACATATCTTGTTAAAAATTTAAATGAATATAATTTGGTATTTTTAAAAAGAATGAATAATTTAGTCCACGTTTTTTCAAATTCTCAATCGCATAATATCGCCCAAATTAAAGCAAACGCCTATATTTATAAATCGCTTCTTGTTCAATCAAAATTAATGGCTTATGTGGATGTGTTTTTGTGTATAGCATTAATTGCGTTTTTGCTGATTCCATTCAGCGTATTTTTAAATGTCGACCCCCGAAAACAAAATTAGAGCAAAATTAGTTTGAAATTAAGCATGGCTTTTTGCTTCAAGAACTTTTGCCCAATTTTGAAAACTTTGGTGGGAAGTGTTTTTTAAATTGTCTTGAGAAGGGTTTTGAATTGAATTTTGAGAAATATTTGGAGCGTTCTTTTTTTTGGACTTAAAGTTATTTTGAGGAATGTTTAGGGCATTCTTTTTTTGATGATTATATCTATATTGCGTCCAAAGCCTTGTTATAGCTGAAAGCGTAAAACCCATAAATATCAAAGAAAACAGATAAGGAACACCCGTTGTAATTGTCTTTTTCTTAATTAAATCTTTAAAGACCGTGTTTACATCTTGATTTTTCTCTTTGGCAAGTTTTCTTGCTAATTCCGGTAATTCTGTTCTTGTCGGAACACTTAGTGCGCCATCGGCACCTTTTTTTATAATATCTTTATATTTTTCATTTTTAGATAACGATTTAATAAAGCCTTTTTCAAATAATTCACTTCCAAAGATTGTATAGAATACGACCAAAGGCACCCTTGTCCAAACTTCATAAACATCCAATTTGCCTCTGTCTTTTGCCGCTTTAGAATATCCAAAAAGCCCCACTAGCGCAGTTAAGCCCAATTGTCCTTTTGAAAGCGCCAGTTTTCCGTTATTTGAAGCAAAGTCAAAGCTCAATTTATCCAATGTTTTAAATAATTTTTCATTTTTTACTCCTAATGAATTTAAGCCTCTTGAAAGAGCTTTGCCCGGTTCAAGGATATTTTGAGCGAGATTTTGGGCTTTTGGCGATTTATGACCAAATATTGCAAGAGCGCTTCCTGCTAAAACTCCCGCAGCTGAGATTATTGCAGCTTTTTTGAGCTGATTTTTAGAGCTTTTTTCAACTTGTTTTTGATGTTCGGTATCCTCTTTTTCATTTTTTGCTTTATCTAAATTTGCGATATTATTAAAATTGCTCTTTTTAAAAGTTTTTAGAGTGAAAAGGTTTTTTGCAAAGCTTAAAGTATATTCGGCCACAGGAATCATCAAACACGCAAGGACAATACCCGCTTTAGTTGTTATGGCGCGGTTTTTAATTTGGGAAGGAATCTTAAGATTGCTTGTAATTTCTTTAACCGGTTTTGCAATAAGATTATTTACATCATTTTTGATGTTTTTTGGATGAAAGTTTTTAAAAATCAAATTCCGAAACAGTTTTTCACCCAATATCGGAGAGGCAAAATAGAATATAGCGGACTCAATAAATTCTAAAAAACTCATTTCGCAAAAGTCTTCTTTGCTTCTTGAAAAAATTGCCTTTGGAAACCAGTTTGTGGCCGTATCTTGGATGAATCTTGTGGAAGAAAGGTTTTCTTGAGATTTTATAAAAGTATTCGCTAAACCCATTGCGCCGTTTAGGGTTTTAAATAAAGCGTCATCCGCGCCTTTAAAAGATAAAGATTGCGAGTTTTTATCGCCGTTAATAGCTTTTTCGTTTAGTTTAGATTTTTTGTTAATGTTGTTTTTTAAATAATTTTCAATTCTAATCATTTTAATTTCCGTTTCACTTTTTATATATACACTAAAAAACAGCCTTCCTTTTACTTTTAAAATCGTTTCAGGAAGGCTGTTTTTATTTTATTATTTTATTTATTTACCTTAAAAACCCTGCCCAAAACGACACGCACATCATTATGCACATCATGCACATCATTATGCACATCATGCACATCATCATTTGCATCATTTGCATAATTGGCATTTTGGGCATACTCATTTCTTTTTGGTTCAAGGTTAAATTCATCATAAATCCTTCTTCTTAATTTAAAGCTATATTAAATTTAAAATTTTGTCAATAGTATACAAAAAACATAAACGAGCTATTGACAAAAAATTTTGTTTAATGTTATATTTCAGATACTATCACAGAAGGAAAAATTATGTTAAATATATCTAAAAAACAACATCATCATTTCCATATTGTCCTTAAAAAGACTGTGGAATTGATGTGCGGCAATTTTAGATATTAAAATCAAATTTAATTCAATTCTTTTAATTTCTTATTAAAAACGGTCTTTTTAAGGTTAAAGACCGCTTTTTAGTGTTTTTGTAAATTACTTTAAAAATTAAAAGATTGGAGAAAAAATGAAACTTACATCAATTATATCGGCTATTGGCAACAACGACAGCATCTACCCGCTTCTTATAAGAGATTGCGGAATTGAAAACCCCACAAAGGTCGTAATGACTTATAAACAAAATAAAGCGGATAAAAATATCGCAAAAAACGCAACTCGAGAAAGAATAATAGATGAATACATAACTTCCTCGATTTGGCTCGGGGGAATTCCTTTGGTTACTAAAATATGCGATAAACTAATTAAATCAAAAGGTTTTAACCCCGATATTTCAATTGAACTTTTAAAAGATAACAAAAACCAAAGCCTAAAAACAAATATCGAAAACTTTCGCTTTAAAGCTCCTAAAGAAGCAAATGATTTAATCAAAGTTCAAAATAATCTATCCTGCTTTAAACAATTAAACACATTTAAGACAATCTCCTCTATTGTAATTCCGACAATAGCGATGGGGTTTATTTTACCTAAATTAAATTTCGCGCTCACAAGAAAAATTATGAAAAAACCCTCTAAAAACGATATTTCATTTAGAAATCAAATGACATTAGATGAATTTAAAAATAATACAAAAAGCCAAAATAATATTTCTTTTACCTCGCTTTCAACCGTTCAAAAAATGGCAATAACAGATGGGGGTTTGAGTATAGGCAGAGTCGCCTGCGCAAGAAACAAAAACGAAGCTTTTGATAACGGCGTCAAGATGGCGGGGATGATGTATTTAAACTACATCGCGCCAAAGCAGCTTGCAAAATTTCTAAATAAAATGTCGCAAATGATTTTTAAAACCCAAGTAAATCTTGATTATAAAATTTTATGCGACGATGAATTTATTAAAAAAGTTAAAGAAAATGCAATATTGCTGCCAAACAAAACAGACGAAAAAGAAATTTTGGATTTTATAGATAAAAATATCAATTCAACATTTGTCCAAAGCGCCAAAAAAATCAATCTCATAAAAACTCTCGACAATAACACTCGAGACCCGAGAAAATATGTCGATACAAATGAAATTGTAAAATTAAAAAATGATATTTATGAATTCATTAAAAACGCAAAAAACAGCAAAAACTTTGATTCATTTATCAAAAAAGCAAGAGCAATTAAAGGGTTAAATATTTTGGCTAATATTGTAATAAGTTCGTTTTTGCTTGCTTTTGCGCTTCCTAAATTTCAATTTTTGTTAAGACAAATCGTAATAAAAAATAAATTTGAACCGGGCCTTGTGGATGATAACTATAAAAAGAGCAAAAAGCAATAGAAAGCTTGGCTTTAAAAAACCATAAAAGATTATTTCATGCGAGCGACTTTTTTATCAACTTTTGAAATAAAACTAAGTACATAGTTGGAAGGAAGCGCAAAACCGATTCCGATGTTTGAGCGGTTGTTATCGGGGTTATAGATTGATTGATTAATCCCAATGACTTCGCCTTTCAGATTCAACAATGGCCCGCCCGAACACCCCGGGTTTATTGCGGCATCGGTTTGAATTTTGTTTCTTTCGTAGTCAATTCTTGATATAATTCCCGTTGTTAATGTATCTTTAAAACCAAAAGGGCAGCCTATGGTGAGCACTCTTTGACCAACTTTAACGTTATCCGAATTAGCGAATTTTACAAGCTCAAGGTCTTCTTTTGGGCTTATTTTTAGCAAAGCTAAGTCATTTTTGTTTTTTAATATTGCCATAACGGAAGCTGTATAGGTTTTTCCGCTGTGGGTTGTGACAGTTATGTTTCTTGCGTTTTCTATTACGTGGGAGCTTGTTAAAATAATACCGGATTTTGATATAACACAGCCCGTGCCGCCTGATGTGCCGTTATCAATATCGGCTTCAATAGAAACGATTGAAGGAAGAGTCTTTTCATATACTTCAATAAAGTTTTTTTCTTCATTGGAAGAATATTCAAAAGCGTAAAGGCAGCTTGTGGATGAACACAAAAGCATAAAGAGAATCGAAATTTTGATTATTATATTTTTAATCATTTTAACCTCACATTTACTTGAGATATTAACAAAGTTGATAGTATGACACATTGCACAGCATATTTAATTGTGATAAAATTCAAGTGATAAATAAAAGAGGAATTTTTTAAATGGGGATTGACGTTTTTAAAAGACATATTCGAGAAAAAAGAGCAATCATTGTTTCGACAAAGAAAAACAAAAATAATATAGAATTTATCTCGAGCTTGGCCTCTTGTGCTCAAAGCGCAAAAGCAAGCGCAATTAGCGTCATTGCAGATAAAAAGATATTTGATGCCGCAACAAAATTTACCAAACTTCCCGTTTTTGTTTCCTCAATTCATCCTTATGAAATTTTGCATGCCGTTCAATGGGGCGCAAGAGCAATTGAAATTGGCGATTTTAGCGAAATTTATCAAAAAAATTCATCTTTTTCTATTGGGGAAATTTACGACATTATTCTTGAGACAATGGGACTGATTAATAACTATGACGTGTATACAAGCGTATGTTTAAGCGCCGATCTTGATATTGAAAGTCAAATTAAGCTTATAAAAAAACTTGAAATATTAGGGGTTGATTTAATTGAAGTTCAAGGGCTTGAAAAAATCGGCCAAAGCTATAAAGATAACATTATCCACTACATTAAAAGCCCCAAAGCGACAATTGATAACACTTATAAACTATCAAAGAGAACTATAATCCCAATTGTCTCTACCTCGATGGATTATGAAAATTCCCTTAAAGCTTTCACTATGGGTGCAAGCGCCGTTAAAATAGATAGCGCATTAGATAAATTGGAAACAAAAAACCAACTCACAATGGGCATTTCAAAAATCGTGGGGCTTATAAATTATCGAAATTCAATAAACAAAGAAATTGTAAAAACTCCCCAAGAACTTGAAATTATATAATATTGTATGATAAAGGCGCTTAAAAATTTAAGCAAATAATAAAGCAAAGCTATTATTACATTATCAAATTAAACCGCTAACGACGCATATTCAAACATTTTATCTATACATTTTACGGCATTTTTTGCAACTTCATCTTCAATTGTAATTTCATTTGTCTCATTTAACAAAGTGCTATAGATATTTTCAAGCGTATTTTTTTTCATATTGGGGCAAACGATGTTATCGTTAATTAAAATAAATTCTTTATTCCAAGAGTTTTGTATATTATCGCGACAGAGGCGGTCATACACGCCTTTTTCTGTCGCAATAATATATTGTTTATGATTGGATTTTTGACAAAAATCCATTATTTCCTTGGTTGAACCCACAAAATCACATAGTTTAATAACTTCGCTGTGGCATTCAGGATGTGCTAAAATCTTTGCGCTCGGGTAATTTTTTCTTGCGTTTTCAATGTCATTTATTCTGATTCGAAGATGTGTCGGGCAAAAACCATTATAGGTAATTACTTTGACATCATCCAATTTCGATTCAACATATTTTCCCAAATACGTATCGGGAACAAACAAAATCTCCTTTGCGCCCAGATTTTTAACAACATCAATTGCATTTGATGAAGTACAGCAGACATCACTCAATGCTTTCACTTCCGCCGTTGAATTGATATAGCAAACAACAGGCAGATTAGGATGTTTGTTTTTAAACGCAATTAAATCGTCTCTTGTTATCATATCAGACATCAAACAGCCCGAATCAAGATTTGGCAAAAGCACTTTTTTATTTGGAGATAAAAGCTTTGCGCTCTGTGCCATAAAATAAACGCCCGCAAAAACAATAATATCAGCGTCGGTTTTAGAAGCCATTTTGCTTAAATAAAACGAATCACCCACAAAATCGGAAACTTCATCAATTTCTATATTTTGGTAGCAATGAGTTAATATTATTGCATTTTTTTGCTTTTTTAATTCGTTTATTTCTTTTATCAGGTTCATTTATTTTTAATCTTTGCGTTTGAAATTTAATTGCGTGTATTATCTTATTAAACTACAATGATGTTTTTTGGTCAATTACTTAATCGCATTAAGCATTATTAGAGCATTACTAGAGCATTGTCGATATAAGTTCTTGATGAGTCTTAGGGCTTAGGTAGCTTGGAGCTATGTCAAATACGGTTTTAGCGCCATAATTTCCTTCTTTATTCAAGCGATAAATTGCTCTTGCATAAGCAATAAGAACGCTTGTTGTAAATTCGGGGTTAGAATCAAGCTTCAAACTGTATTCAATAACATGCTTTACATTTGGCGATGTTTCACCGCAGCGAATTACAAAACCGCCATGAGGAATACCGGAGTGGTTTTTATCGAGTTCTTCTTTGGTGATGAAATGAACCGTTGTATCATATTCATCAAAATAATTTGGCATTGTAACGATTTGTTGTTCGACTTTTTTTGGATCAGCTCCTTCTTTTAATACAACAAAACATTCTCTTTTGTGTTTTTCTCTTGTTGTAAGTTTAGGATTTTTGCCTGCTCTAACAGCTTCTAAAGCACTCTCAATCGGAATAGTGTATTGTCTTGCGTCAAGCACTCCTTCAATTCTTCTTACAGCATCGCTATGACCTTGGCTAACGCCTTTTCCCCAGAATGTATAGTCGCATCCGTCAGGCATTATGCAATTTGCATAGAGTCTATTTAATGAGAACATGCCAGGGTCCCAGCCAACCGAAATTGCAGCTGTTTTTTTATTAGCTCGAGATGCTTCATCGACGTTTTTAAAATGTGTAGGAATTTTAGCGTGAGTGTCAAAACTATCTACAACGTTAAACATTTTTGCGTATTTTGGAGTTTGTTCGGGTAAATCAGTTGCCGACCCGCCGCAAAGAATCAAAACATCAATTTTTCCCTGCCAACTTTCAATTTCAGATACGTTTAAAACAGGGGCAGCCGATTTTGTTGTTAATGTCTTTGGGTCACGCCTTGTAAAAATTGCAGCTAATTTCATATCGGGATTTTTTAAAACTGCTTTTTCAATACCTTTACCCAAGTTGCCATAACCTAAAATTGCAATGTTAATCATAAAATCCTCCTATATTTTTATTGATTCAAATATAACATAAATTTTTTCGGGTGGTTATTAAGATTGTATATAGATTTTTATATGTAACTTGAATACAAAAAAGCCTAAAAAAGCGTTTTGTTTTTTTTAGGCTTAATGGTTTTAATTTTTATAATTTCTTAGTATAGATAGCTTTTTGGGCAAACATCCCTAAAAGAATCATACTGTTTTTTAGATATTGTATTAGGTGCTTTTTGTTTTTCCAATGATTTTTCCAATATATCCCCTTGCATTTTAAGCATTTTTTCATCAGCACATGCAACATCTCTTCCTATTGAATTAATTGCAAGATTAATTGCCTGTTCCGACGGCGCACCGTCTCGAGAAACGGCTTCTTGAATTTTATAGCTCGGCCATGATTCATCTAACTTATCAACTGTATTATAGGTTCCATCTTTATCCACTCTTTTATTAACCTCATTTACAATAACTTTATTTACATATTCTTTTTGAGATTCAAAGTGGCATGGATAAATCATTTTATCGCCTATAATTTCAACGGCATCTTTCTTTTCATATTTTTGATAACAATCAATTGCGCTATGAAGATGATTCAATTCCATTTGGCACATTTGTTCGTAAATTAGTTTAATTCTTTCATCCGGCTCATCTTTATAGCAGTTATAATAGCAGCATAATTCGGTAAATTCATGTAAAAGCCATTTTTCAAAAGGTGATTCATTTGAATCAACAAGCGTTTCATACATCGTAACGTGTTCTTCTTCAACATCGCAAATTTCAGCGTAAAGTCTTTTTAAATCGGGATTTCCGTACATGAAGCCGTGTTCTGCGTAGAAATTATGCGTTTGTTGTTCTGCGCTTATTAAAGTCAGGATGTTGACTTTTGTCTTAGCGTTAGCTTTATTTTTATCATAAGCGTTTCTGATTCTAATAGCGTTAGAATTGTGATGATATTGTGTCGGGCGGGCAATTAAGACATCGGTTGATTCATGCAAGATAATATTAGGATCAACATCATCAACTAAATTTGCAAATTGGCTATATCTGTAAAGGTGGTCAAAATCCTCTAATAAACCAAAATCAAATGTTTCTTTAACATAAGAATCATCTTCGTTTTGAGCAAGCCATGCGGTGAGGTCAACAGCCACTTGTTCGTAGCCCAAAGTCGTATCTAAGACGGATTGGTTATAAGGAGTGAGCCAGTTGATTGTTGTTTGCTGTATATCTTCGATGCGTCTTATATTTACCAAAAGCTTTTTTAACTCGGGATCGTCCATTTTTCGAACCCAGCAATGTTTAAATCCCCAAGCTTCAATTTCAATTCCGTTCATTAAAATTTGGCGGGTTCTTGTATAGCAATCGGCAAGTTCTCTGTTAAAGGGTCTTTTTACTATTTCATGCCATGATTTAACTTGTTTTTCTAAGGGCATTCCCTTTTCTTTTAAAAAATCCATATTAACCTTATCCTTTCTCTATCATGTATTTTTTATGTTTAAACTTTACAAACATAGCGCATGGGAAAATAAAACCGCAACGTCGTGGTTGTAATTTGCGCCATCTTGTTTTGTAAATAAATTTTCTATGTGGCTTTTATTCGTCCCATCAAGCGAATAATTGGGGTTTGTCATCATTATATGGTGAGTGCTAGTATCATACCTTAGAGGGAAAATATCATTCATCTGCATAAAACTCGGTAACTTGTCGCTTGCTCTAAAATAAGCAAAAAGTGCCGTATTTATCCTATTAAGCCTTTGCTCGTAGCTGATACCCCCTTCATAGTTATCGTTTTCTATTTCAACCCCGGGAGCATAGTCTCTATTATATTTTAAGCTTTCAGAGAGGTTTCTTACACTTTCAAAATCGTCTCCCGTTATAAAATCCGTTCCTGTTGTAAGGCCCATATTTTTATACCTTTCAAAATCATCCGAGCTTTTTTCGCCCGCAATTGATATTGCACTATTTGCGCTTCTTTGTCTGATTTCGTTAAAAATATATTGCGCTTGATGATACTCGGGCAATGCCCCGACGCCTGTGTAATTATTCATATCATATCCGCCAATGTGTTTTGCGCTATCGACAAATATTGCTTCAAACCCAAGATTAATTAATTTTACATGTTCATTTATATATAATTCCTGATGCTGCGGGTTTTTCCAATCAAATGTTTCTTCATGGTTAATAGAGCATACTTTCATCTGATCAGCTGAAATTATCGTTCTAAACCCGCATTTAATTCCTCTAAAATGGCAAATGTCGCAAAAAGCTTTTAATTGTTCTTCAGGGGAGATAATATCAACGATGTTAAAATCGATTATATTTGAACTATAGCCGGAGTTTAATTTAAGCCCGTAAATAGAATTTTCAACATCGGGCGCTTTGTTATATCCGTCACCAAAGATATTAGGAAAAATTTGAGATAAAATTACACAATTTGCCCATGATTTAGCGCTCGGAGGGATTGCGTTTAATAATTTTATAGTATTAATTATCCCGCAGCAGCACCTGTCGGCCTCCATATCAGCAATTGCGCGGTTATTTATTTCGATGTAATTAGCAAATCTTCCCCAATTATCACCATAGTTTGGAGTATTTATCGTATCGGGAAACGTTTCATAAAATTCCCCTTCAGATAAAGTCATTGTTAAATCGAGCGATTCTTTAATATCAAGGTTTAATATATCAGAAGGGACAATACCCGCAATCCATTTTTTATTTTTATAACACCCGATTGAACGATAGGTTTTATCGCTAAATTTATCGGATTTTTTTAAGATAATATCTTTATTATATGCTTCTAATAATTTATTAACGCTGTTCATAGATAAAATTTAAATCGAAGCAGCATTTTTTAAATTACCCACATTATTATATTAATTAGACATTTTGAACTTCGCCCAATGTTTTTAGATAAGGCATTTGAGATTTTATGGTGTCAGGGCTTGCTAAAACAGATATTATCGGGTTATATGAAAAAATATATTTAGCAGCGTCCATTATGTCTTGTTTTGTAATTTTATCAATCGCTTCAAGATATTTGTCTATTCTTTTTATTCCATAGGGCTCGAGGGAGTTTTGAACCAATAAGTTTGTTTTATAAAGAACATCTTGAAAATCTTCAAGCAGATTTTGTTTGAGGCGGTTTTTTGCGCTTTGAAGCTCCTCATCCGATACATATTCATTTTGCAACAGTTCAATATGTTTTTTAAAACCTTCAAGCGATTTTTGAACGTTATCAAAAGATTGGACATTTTCTTGTTTATCATCCGTCGTTGTTTGAATATTTAAAGTCAATATACCCGTATTTTCAAATTGTTGGATGCCCGATGAAACACTATAAGCAAGATTTTGTTTTTCTCTTAAGTCTTGGAATAATCTGGCATTAGGGGTTGCACCTAAGATAGAATGAACCATTTCAAATTTAACTTCATCATAGATGTTACCTGAAATCGGGAATTTATATGATTGACAGATTTGCGCTTGGTTTAAATCATCGGTATCGTAAATTACTCTTGGCTTATCATTAGCAAAAAATATGGGTTCAAGTTGTGTTACATTTTGTTTAAATTTGATATTTGGCATATTTTGATATGCAATGATTAAATTTGCGATATTTGGATTATTTTTAAACGGAGCACTGGCCACAAAAGAAGATGAAGCATTTTTTAATAATTCCTGATAAAATTCTTTAACATCATCAAGTGTCAGATTATCAATCGTTTGAAGCCTTTGTTCTTTTGTGGGGAAAAACCCGGGGTATAATTTATCTAAAAGGGTTTCAGTTGCGTCTTTTTGAATTGAATTAAGATAATCTTTTTCGGCTTTAATAGCTTCATCAAAGTCATTTTGAGTAAGATTAGGACGAAAGAGCTGTTCATTCATTATCTCAAGAGCAGTGGCACAATTTTCACTAAGACAGGTAGCACCTACGCTGATTTTTTTCTCATTAACGTCAAAAGCCGTTGAAATAGCATTAAGTTCTAATATTCTATCTAATTCTTTTTTATTTTTATACTGCGAACCATTCTCAAGCATACTTGTAAGAACACCCGGGATATTAGGGTTTTTTGGTTTAATTAAAGAAGTGTTTATTGTCCAATCAAAAACACATAAATCAGAATTTGAATCGTTTAAAATTAAATTAGTGTTATTTGATAAACAATAGTTTTGAACATCGTCAACAGAGAGGTTTTTTATGGAGCCGAATGAAATTTGAGGAGTTTTATTATCTTTATTTATATTTTTTAAATTGTATTTTGATTGTTCGTAATTTCTTTTTATATCTTCATTTGTGACTGTTGTCGGATGTACGATTACAATTGAAGTTTTATTCAAGTTATAATATTTTCTTGCAAAATTTAAAATGTCAGCTGCCGTTATGCTATCTAAGATATTAAGTTCATTTTTTAAATCCAAGCAAGTGTTGTCTCGAACACAGGAGCCTATCATGTCACATTGAACGGAGCTATCTTGAAGATTGTAGATAAAAGATTTTTTATATTTATTTTTTAGGGCTTGTAAATCTTCATTTGAAATCAATGTCGTTTGCATTTTTTTAACCATATCATAAAATGCATCAAGGCACTTTTGTTCACAGTTTGGATAAGTATCAATCGCAACGATTAAAGCATAAGGGTCATAATCGTTTAATCCGACTCTTTGGGTATCGTTTGAATATATTGAATTTAATTTAAAGAGCGAATCTTTAAGTTCACTTGTTGAAAAGCCGCTTATATAGTTATTAAAAAGCTGATTTAGTATGAAATCTTTTGTTTCATTTGGCTTTGGCCCGCAAAAACCAAGCATCACGGTTGTTGAATTAGTCTTTGAGCTTCTTATATCCGTTCTTTTTGAAACATTAATCGGATTTAAGAGTTCTTTTTTAATTGGGATTTTTTTATCTTTAACATATCCGGATTTAAAAGATTTTTCAACTTGATTCATTATATCATCAAGATTATTTTCCTCATCGCAAACAATAACAGTTGTCATATTACTTGGTTCATAATAGGTTTGATGATAGTTAAACATATCATCTTGTTTTAAACCCATAACGGTATCAATTGAACCTGCTACAAGGTTTTTTGAGTTTGATTGAATTTGAAATAAATCCCTAATTAACCTATCATACGCAACATTAATAGGGTTATCATTCATCATTGATATTTCAGAACATATCGGAGCTTTTTCACTCTCCATTGCTTCAATATCAAACTTAGGGTTATATATCATGTCCCCTTGAATCTCAATTGCTTTTTTTAAATTGTCTTTATCTAAATAGGGAGCGGATATATAATAATCAACATTTGCAAAATCGGTTGAGGCATTTGTCGAAGCACCCATTGAACCGACAAGCCTAAACACATCGCCGTCATTAAATTTTAATGAACCTTTAAAAAGTCCGTGCTCATTAACATGGGACACCCCTCTTTTTTCGTCCGTTTCGTTCATTGAGCCTGCGTTAATGAATGTTTTTACGATGTTAGATGCATTTTTTCGAGGCAAAATTGCAACTTTATGCCCGTTTTGAAGCTGATAAAAATGAATCGTTTCGTTGTTAGAATTTGTTATTTGCCCGATTTTACAATAGGGTAAATCAGCTTCATTTTTAACATCAAATTGATTTACCAATTGAAAATAAGGGTAAATTATCCCGCTGTTGTTATAAAAGCTCGTTTGATAAGGATTAGTCACGCTGTTATTTTGAACAACGGTATTTTGATTATAACCATAAGGTTTAAAGATATATTGAGCACTATTTACAACACCATACGGACAATTATATTGAAAAGACATTATTCACCCTAAAAATTCTTTTATATTTATTTAAAAAACAAAAAACACAAAAAAATTGTCAAAAAATTAAAAAATTCTCGCTTTAGTTTATAATAATTAATATTTTTAAATGTTTTTGTTTATTGTATCATAAAAACAAGCAAATATGAATTTAACAGGGAAGCTATGAACAAAGATAAAACAATCGGAATACCTAAAGCAATGCTTTATTACACATATTTTCCGTTTTGGTACGGTTTTTTTAATGAATTGGGTATAACAATAATTCTATCTGATAACACAACCAAAAAAACAATCACGGATGGCGCTTCGCTTGTCGTTACTGAAACATGTCTTCCGATTAAAGTCTATGTCGGGCATGTGTTAAATTTAATATCAAAAAATGTCAAAAATATATTTGTTCCTTCAATTCAATCAATTGCTCCAAAAATATACAATTGTTCAAAAATAAGAGGACTGCCCGATTTAATTCGAAATGTTGTTAAGGGCGATTTTAACATCATCGAAGCAACTTTCGATAAATCACAAAAAGACAATGACACGGATGATTTTCTCTTTGAAATAGCAAATCAATTTGACATTAAAGACAAAGAAAAAATAAACAAAGCTAAAAAATCCGGCCTTATTGTTCAAAACAACTTTAACACAATGGTTTTAAACGGTCTTGATTTTGATTGCGCACTTGATTACGCCAAAAAAGGCCAAATCTTAATCCCCCCGAAAAAAGAAGACAGACCCATCAAAGTCGCGCTTATCGGGCATGGGTATAATATTTATGACAAAAAAGTCTCAATGGATATAGTTAAAAAACTGAATAAAATGGATGTTGAAGTGTTTAATGCGCATCAATTAAGCCCCGAGCAGCTTAAAGGCGGACTTAATTGCCTTAAAACAAGCCTCTATTGGGCAAATCAATATGAAATGACAGGTTGCGCGGGCCACTATCTTCAAGATGATAAAATCGACGGAATCATTACTATCACCGCCTTTGGCTGCGGGCCGGACAGCTTAATGCTTGAAGATATAAGAAGAAAATCAAAAGGCTTTAATAAACCTTTGCTTAATTTAACACTCGATGAGCACACAGGAGAAGCCGGCTTCATTACAAGGCTTGAAGCATTTTGCGATATGCTTTATCGAAACAAAAGAGCAAAAATGCAAAAACAAAGATTAAAAGAAGAAGAACTTTTATCAAGACTGTAGATATTTATTTATCATATTACTCATCGCATTATTCATTATCAGATTCAAGTTCATCAGCTTCATTTATTGCGCTTACCACATTATTAAATTCTTCGTCGCTTTCAATGATTTCAAACGTGCATTCGTCTTGATTATCTTTATCCATCAACATTCTCATAACGACCAGTTCATCATCTTCATCGTTGTCGCAAGTGGGCAGTACATCATCTTTCACAACGGATAAAAGCGCATAGTCCTTATTATCCACACTTATCACTTCTTGAAGCTTCATATAAACAACTTCGCCATTTTCACCCGTTGTTTTAATAATTTGCTCATCTATAGTTTGGTTTAAATTTTCGCTCATTACTTATCCTTTTTGAAGTCTTAATTTTTTGAAGTCTTTATATATTCTAAATAATCATTTAAAATTATGCAAGCGGCAAGTTTATCGACTTGTTTTTTATTATGGGTATATTTAATGTTTCTTTGTTTTAAAATATCTTCCGCCTCGGATGATGATAGTCGTTCGTTGTGGTATAATATTTGATAGTTTTTTTTCTTTAACGGTTCAATAAATTTAATACAATCTTTTGCTTGAAAACCCATTGTTCCATCCATATTATAAGGTATTCCGATTAAGATGGTGTCGGTATTATAAGATTTGCACAAGGCTTCGATTTTTTCTATCGCTCTGTTGTCGGGTTTTCTGTCTATTGTATCAATCGGGTTTGCCCCAAGCCAAAAAGCATCGCTTATTGCGATTCCGATTCTTTTTGTACCAATATCAAGCGCTACTATTCTTTTTTTTATGTCCATTTTTCCTCAAATTGAGCCAATAACATCATAATTTCATCTTTTGTAAAATTAGTCTCGGCTTCTTTTTTAAAGATGTTATTTTGGTTTTTACCGTCTAATTTTAATATAAATTGATAATAAATGCTTCGATTAAAAACTAAAGAAATGAAATATTCAAGATTTTTTAATTCAAAACAGATGCTATAAAGACAATTTGCACTCATTTTATAGCCAGCAAGACTTGCAATATAACTTTGAATCAAAAGTTTTGAGCTGAATGTTTTAGCTAATTCGCAATTTATATCATTGTTCATTTTGTCTTTTAAACATTCATCAATTATTTTTTCGATTTTTTCCAGCTCGCATATTTTTTCGTCTTCAATTTTTTTGACAATTTTATCAACGTCAGGATTTTCATTTTTTTCAAAAAACCAGCTTTGCATAATTTCGGATTTCAAGATTTTAAATATAACATTATGATTAACCGGGATTTTTTCCAATTCCAAATTAATGTATTCGCTAATATCAAGCTTTAATTTTTCAATATCATCGGATAATTTCTTACAAACAATTGCTTCATAAGGCATCAAAAAGTTGTTTTTAAGGGTTTTTTCATAATAAAAATCAAATAGTGCCCTAAAAGGCTTTGGCTCGATTGAAATTTGAGGATAGTCGTTAAAAACGCGCTTTGTAAGCTTTATAAGCTCGTTTTTTGAAATATTTAAAAAAGGAATACAAGAATCTATCCCGTATTCAATGTTTATCGTATAAAACACGCAATCAATTATTCCGTTATCATATATTCTTGATAACATCATTGAAAAATCACCCTTGCCATCGAGATAGCCAAGATAGCATTTATATATTTTTGATTTTAAATTGAGCAAATCTTTTTCGCAATTTGGGTTTGAAAGGTGGATTTTTTTGAGCCTGCGCTTAATTTTTTCTTTTTTTAATTCATCAATTTGTTCATAATTTAATACATAATTAAGCCCCGAAATGCAATAGGGGGAATTAATATCCAAAAGACTATCGAGCATGAGCTCAAACTCATCTTTTAAATCCATATTTGCCAGTTTTATTGAAATTAAAACGGAAAAAATGCAAGCAACATTATCCTTATTTGAATCGTCTTTAAGCGAATTTAAGAAAAAAATCCGCTCGTCTTTTGCTAAATTAATATAAAAATCAATTATATCAATCTGAACACTGAGATTATTTATAGCATTATCGATATAATTGTTTATTTCAGCCGAAGAAATATCCTCATCAAGATTCAAGTAATTTACATAATCATTAAAATCAAAATCGGGGTTTTTTTGTTTCAAAATCATCAAAACAATCATTTTAACTTCATCGGAATTATTATCGTTTTTTAAAAAATTTAGCGCTTCTTTTTCTAATGAATTAAAATTAATCGCTTCAAGAGCAATGATTGATGCCGCTTCAAGAAATTTTTGAGTAGGGGGATTTTTAAGCTCGCAAAAAAACATTTTTGCAATAAAATCTTGGTTTGGAAACTTGGAAATCAGAAAAACATCATTTTTAAGCTCGTTTCTGTCAATGTGTTCGCAAAAACGATACTTATTTAAGATATTTAAAAAAAGCACACGTTGGTTGAGCTTTTGGCGAGCGTGAGACATTATTTTTTATTAAGCCCCCAAAGTAAATCCAGTATCTTTTGAGCTTGAGCGCTCATAAGCCCGTCTTGAAGAATTAAATACTGTACCGCAATTAATGTACATTCCGAACAAATGTTGACTCCGGGGCCTTTAACCATCTTTGGAACTTGGGTATTCGGACGTTTGCAAAAGCTGCAATATTCAATTTCTTGGGTTTTTTCGCTATTTTGCGCTTTATGCTGTTTTTTAAATGAAAGTACTTTCTTTTCTTCCAAAATTTTCTCCTTAATCTTAAATAATATTTTAGAATATTTTGCCGACAGATACAATATATTAAGCCATAATTTGATTTAATATATTAAGATATGTTAAGAAAATTTTTAATATTTTGGCAATTATTTTTCACAAAAATACTTTATTAAGATAACAGAGGATAAAAATAAGGATAATTAATTTATGGCAGTCGGAGCAAAAGACAAGTTGGATAAAGCACTTGTTAAAAAGTATCAATCACTAAAGATGGATAACCCCGTCATTCAAAACTCAATGATTGATCCGAATAAAATGATGGCAACAATGACCGATTATGCAAATGCGCATATGGAGGCATTTCGAATACAACAGGCAGTTAAAGACATCTGCCAAAAGGCAATTTCAATGAATATTCAATATATCAAAATGAAAGCGCCAAAATCCAAAAAAGAACGTATGGCAGAAGCGGCAAGAAAAGTCGTTGCTGCACAAATGGCAAAGAAAAATGAGCTTATGCAAAAACTGGCCAAAGAACCAAGACCCAATTTGGCATAAAACAAATTTATTGGTTTTGTGTGTGTTAAACGAGCCTCTTTGAAACAAAAGAGGTTTTTTTTATTTACAGAATCACATTTATGTTGTTTAATAAAATTGTAGACAAAAATTGAATCGCGAGCTTTTATGATTGAAATTCTAAAAACCACGGATAACAATAAATTAATCGAATTAGGCATAAACGAAGCCCAAAGCGGTTCATGGTTTAATTTGATTAACCCTACGTATGATGAAATTCAAAAAGTTTCGCTGATTTTAAATCTCGATGAAAGTTTTTTAAGAAATTCTCTTGACGTCGATGAGCGCTCGCGTATTGAGCTTGAGGATGATTGTCTTTTAATCATCACAAACATTCCTTTAATGGAAGATGAGGGAACGTATGATACGTTGCCTTTGGGGATAATTTTTACCGACAGAGGTTTTATTACCGTATCATCAAAGAAAAATAACGTCATATCATCATTCAACAAAGACACATCAAATTCTTTTGACACAAAAAATAAGACAAAATTTCTTTTGGATATTCTTTTTCGCTCGACAAAATATTATTTAAGATATTTAAACAATATCTATAAACAATCGGAAGAAATTGAACAAGATTTAAGAAAAACAATGAAAAATAAAGCACTATTCCAGCTTTTTGAAGTCCAAAAGTCTTTGGTATATTTTACAACGGCGCTAAGAGACAACTATATGGTGTTACAAAAAATTATGCGCTTAAGCCAAAATTCAAGACAAAACTCTCTTTTAAGGTTTTCAGAAGATGATATAGATTTATTGGAAGATGTCATAATCGAAAATAAACAAGCGCTTGAGATGGTCGAAATGCACAGAAACATCCTTGAAAATATGATGGATGCTTTTGCTTCAATTATTTCAAATAACTTAAATAACGTTATGAAATTTTTAACATCAATTGCAATTATTTTTGCAATCCCCACTATGTTTTCAAGTTTTTGGGGAATGAATGTTGCGGTTCCTTTTGCAAACAATGAATTCGGGTTTTTAATTGTGGGGTTAATTTCGCTTTTTGCTGCAATTATGGCGGCTATTTTCTTTGCTAAAAAGGGTATGTTTTAACTCCTATGCAATAATATTCGATTCCAAGACACTTTAGCTCATCAGGGTCAAACTGATTTCTGCCGTCAAATATAATCGGTGTTTTCATAATATTTATAATTTTATCAAAATCGAGCCTTCGAAATTCGTTCCATTCCGTCAAAAGAAGCATACAATCGCAATTTTTAATTGCATCATAGGAATTATTGCAATAGGCGATTTTGTTATCAAAGATTTTTTTGACGTTATCAATTGCCTTTGGGTCATACACTTTTATTTTTGCGTTTCTTTTTAAAAGCTCGCTTATTATTGTAACTGAAGGAGCATAGCGAATATCGTCGGTCTTTGGTTTAAATGAAAGCCCCCAGATACCAAAATTCAGATTTTCGATTTTGTTATTAAATCTTTTTAATATTTTTTTAATGAAATATTCTCTTTGCGAAAAATTGACTTTATCGACAGCATTTATAAGCGGTGTTTCGATATTATTTTCATCAGCTAATTTAATTAAGGCTTTAACATCTTTTGGTAAACACGACCCGCCATAGCCAAGCCCGGGAAATAAAAATTTATTTCCGATACGGCTGTCGCTTGCCATACCCATTCGCACAAAGCGAATGTCAGCATCTAATTTTTCACAAAGCAAAGATATTTCATTCATAAATGATATTTTAGTAGCCAGAAATGAATTAGAAGCATATTTTGTCATCTCGGCCGATTTTACATCCATCACAATTAATCTATTTTCGGTTCGAAAAAAGGGTGAATAAATTTCTTGCATAATTTTTGTGGCACGCTCACTGTTTGAACCGATTATTACTCTATCCGGATGTAAAAAATCATCAAGCGCACTTCCTTGCTTTAAAAATTCCGGATTTGAAACAATATCAAAATCGCAATTTGTTTTTTGTTTAATTATTTCTTCCATTTTTTGTGCCGTTCCGACAGGCACTGTCGATTTATTTACGATGAGCTTATATTCATTGATTGACAGCGCAATTTTATTTGTAATATCAAATATATTTGATAAATCGACTGACCCGTCATCATTTGAGGGAGTGCCGACACAAATGAAGCAAACAGACGTTTTTTTAATTGCAAAATCAATGTCACTTGTAAAAGTAAGGTGGTTATTTTTTAAATTATAATTTAAAATTTCACCCAAACCCGGTTCAAAAATCGGCACAATACCTTTTTTGAGGTTATTAATTTTTTCTTCATCATTATCGGCGCAAATCACCTCGTTTCCCGTATCGGCCAAACATGCGCTCACAACAAGCCCGACATAACCCAATCCTATTACACAAATTTTCATAGTCTCTATGCTATCACAAAAATAAATTTCGTTTAAGTCTTTTACAATAAACAAAATTAGATTATACTGAATTATAAAATAAGGAATTTATGGAATATGGAAGCTGATTCAATTAATTCAATTAAATTAATCACAAAGGAAAACAAAAATTTTGATAAAAAAATTCTCATTATTGGCGTATTTCACGGTGATGAACCCCAAGGAGAATATTTTATCAAGTCATATTTGAATAAGGCGGATTTTAATAATTCAAAAAACGCTCTTTATTTCATCCCAAGACTCAATCAAAACAACAAAAGAAAAAACCCAAACGGTGTCGATTTAAACAGAAATTTCCCCACAAAAAATTGGATTTTAAGCGATATGAATAGTGACTATTTTGGAGGAAATGAGCCAAATAGCGAACCTGAGACAAAATTTCTTGTTGATTTAATTAAAAATAATAAGTTTGATGCAATAATTACCATCCACTCACCCTATAAAACCGTAAATTATGACGGAGACGCGCTTGAACTTGCGCAAAAAATATCAGATATCCTATCCTACCCCCCATCATCCGACATTGGTTACCCTACACCCGGGAGCTTTGGGACATATTGCGCAATTGAAAGAAACATCCCAACACTTACTATTGAAATAGATGAAGAAGAAGACCTTGAAAAATTAAACGAAAAATTCTATCTCGTCTTTGAATTTTTAAAAAACGAATTTTAATATTTTTTTAGGTTCTTGAAAGCTCGATTCTTTTCTTTTCTCGAATCAATTTATCATAAATCCAATCGGGGACAAAGTTTTTACCCATCAAAATTGTCCCGTGGTTGATTGAAGGCGCATGAAAATCCGAGCCCCCCGTTACAATAAGACCGTATTTTTCGGCTAATGTTGAAAAATGTTCAACAGCGGCAGGAGAGTGTTTTCTGTGGTATGCTTCAATTCCTCTTAAGCCGCAATTAACAAGTTCAGAGGTCAAACTATCCGCAATATCAACATCAATCGGATGAGCAAAAACGGGGATTCCTCCCGCTTCAGAGATAATTTCAACGGCATCATGGGGGCAAACCGTTTTTCTTTCAACATAAACGTCTGATTTATTATTTATAAATTTAGCGTAAGCCTCCATAATATTAGCGCTTCCCCCGCAATTAGTGATGGCTCTTGCGATATGGGGGCGGCCCAAAGAGCCGTTTGGCGCAACGAGTTTTTGTACATCTTCAAATTTTATCCTGAGACCCTGTTTTTTAACCAATAAATCAATGATTTTGTGCGCTTGTTCGATTCTGGCTTTTTGTTGAAAATTAAGCATATCAACAAATTGAGGGTTGTTCTTATCCATAAAATATCCTAAAATGTGGACTTCATAGCCTTTAAAAATAGTGTTAATTTCAACACCCGGGATAATTTCCAGGTCTAATTTATTTTTGTTTACATAATCAAGGGCGATTTTGTGCGACAAGACATTATCATGATCTGTCAGTGCAATACAATTAAGACCGCAATCAATGGCTGTATCTACAATTTCATTTGGATTCAACATTCCGTCAGAATAAGTTGTGTGGATATGTAAATCAACTTTCACTTTCCTCATCCTCATCCATACTATATTCAAAACTTATTCTATTAATACTTTTAGCACAATTTTTCGAAAATTCAATTTCGCAAGCATTAAGTATATATGGCTTTGACATTTCAATTTCGAACCTTTGGGGAATCGAAGTCATAAGCCTTTTTAATGATGTTTCATAATCCATGCCGATAATTCCCTGTTTGCTTCCGCAAAAACCGACATCTGTTAAATAAGCGCACTTAGATTCAATTATTGTTTCATCTGCAGTCATAACGTGAGTATGCGTCCCAATGACGCAATTTACGCCCAATCTTGCAGCATAGCGCGCAAAGCTTTGCTTTTCGGCAGTTGCTTCGGCATGGAAATCAACAAAAACAATCTTTTCTTCTATATTATATTTATTTTTTATTTCGCCCATTATTTCTTCAATCGCCACAAACGGGCAAAACGTATATGGCATAAAGGTTTTACCCAAAAGATTTATCACAATTATATCGTCATATATCCTATAGCCTACGCCCGGCACGTCTCTTCCGTAGTTATAAGGGCGAATAAGGCAAGGCGACTCGTCGATGAAAGCAAAAACATCTTTTTTATCCCAAATATGATTCCCCGATGTCATAGCATTAATTCCGTATGAAATAAGTTCATCATGGTTTTTTAAGGTCAAGCCAAAGCCGTGGCTTGCGTTTTCAACGTTTGCTATAACAAAATCATAGCGCGATTTATTATCATCATCAAACAGGTACTTTCGGACGATTTTTCGTCCGCTTCTTCCCACTATATCACCTATAAATAGTAATTTAAAATTATCTTTCATTCACCAAATTCAACTATTTGGCAACTTCGACAACTCTCGCTTCACGAACAACAGTTACTCGAATTTGTCCGGGGTACTCAAGTTCATCTTCAATGCGTTTTGCTATGTCGCGGGCAAGTTTTGCGCTTGCAATATCATCAAACACATCGGGTTGAACTATAACCCTAACCTCTCGACCTGCTGACACGGCAAATGTTTGCTTAATACCTTCATAGCTGTTGGCGATTTCTTCCAGCTTTTTGAGGCGTTTAATATAGATTTCAAGCGTATCGCGGCGAGCGCCCGGGCGGCCTGCCGAAATTGTGTCGGCGATTTTAACGAGTGCATCGGTTAAGGTATTGCAGGCAACATCGTCATGATGAGCTTCAATAGCGTGCACTACGACTTCTTTTTCGCCATATCTTCGACATAAATCAGCGCCTAATTGAACGTGCGTACCTTCTTGTTCTTGATCAACCGCTTTTCCTATGTCATGCAATAATCCTGCGCGCTTGGCAAGTTTCACGTCAGAGCCGAGTTCGCTCGCCAGCATTCCTGCGATTTGACCAACTTCAATTGAATGTTTTAAAACATTTTGCCCGAAGCTTGTTCTATAATATAAGCGTCCAAGTGTCTTTGAAAGCTCTTTGTTAAGGTTCATAATTCCAAGGTCAACGGCTGCGCGCTCACCTTCTTGTTTAATTTTGTTTTCGACTTCTTTTAGCGATTTTTCATATATTTCTTCAATTCGAACAGGGTGGATTCTGCCGTCTTGAATAAGTTTTTCTATTGTTAATTTGGCAACTTCTCTTCTTATGGGATCAAAGCAAGATAATACCACGGCTTCCGGAGTATCATCGATGATGAGGTCGACTCCTGTCAGTGTTTCCAATGTGCGGATGTTTCTGCCTTCTCTGCCTATTATTCTTCCTTTCATCTCATCGGACGGTAAAGATACAACGCAGACGCTTGTTTCAATAACTTGTTCAATTGCGCATTTTTGCATTGTTTGGCTTAGGATTTCTCGAGCCTTTTCTTCGGCATCTTCTTTGATTTTCATTTCATTTTCGCGAATGAGCTGAATTTGTTCGCTTGCAAGTTCTTCTTTTAATTGCGAAAGAAGTTCTGATTTTGCTTCTTCTCTTGACATTTGCGCAACGCGCTCGAGCTCTGTTATTTGTTTTGCGATAGTATCAGCTAAATAATCTTCCTTTTGCTCGATTTCACGATATTTATTATCGAGCATGGTTTCTTTTTTCAAGATATTAGAACATTTTTGGTCATATTCATCTTGTTTTTTTGATATTTCAAGCTTGATTTTGTCAAACTCGTTGTTTTTGTCGCGAATCAATTCATCAAGCTCCATTCTTTCTTGGTGGAGCTGTTCTTTGGCCGAAATTAATGCTTCTTTTTTTAGGAATTGTTCTTTTTCTTTGAAGTCATTAATATATTTTTGTTCGTTTTTTTCCAAAACCTCAACTTTTGCTTTTTGGCGTACAAAAAGCATAGTCATAAGTGCACATGCAACAACTAAAATTGCTATTAATGTAATAAATATTGTATTAATTTTCCTGTTCCTCTTATTATCTGTGTATTCAAAGATAAACAAATAATTAAGTTTTTATTTATATAAAAATAATATTAGTCATCTTAACAATACCATTGTAACATAATAATAAAAATTTGAACATATTTTAAACTTTTTGTTACGATACCAAACATTTGTTTGATTTTACCTAATTTAAAAAATGTTACAATAATTTTGACAAGGGAGAAAATTTTATTATAAAGATAATAAAAAAGGTTAAAATATGTTTTCAAATTTAGTTTCATTAATCAACAAATCACTCAACACTCATCCAAATACAAATGTTAGCGCAATTAAACCCAAAAGTAACAATCCTTTTTCGCTTATCGCGCAAGATAATTTAAACCCTTTTTTATCGACAACATTTGGAACAAGTTCTCACTATGGCAAAAACCAACCCGTCCAAGGAGGATATTTTGCCGGATATTATAACGGAAAACCAAATATTGTAGGAAGAAGATTATTCATTGAAGTTTAGGTTTTTTAATTTTGTTTTTTTCTTAAAAGTTCTTCCTGTTTAACTATAGCGGGGTTTCTGTTGTCGCCTTGGTTTAATTTTTTCCTCATTAAAATCGTGAGCTTAGGTTGAACAAAACCCATCATAAAAGATACAAGAGAAATATTAGCCAAAACCGCAAACACTTTAAATGCTTTTGATGCGCCTAAATTGACGTTATTTTTTGAAATATCAAGAAAACTTTTTAGTGTTTGTTTAACTTTTTGCTCATCAATCATCTTTAGGTAATTAATCGCAACATTCTGATTTTGTTTTTTTATTGTTGAAATTGCGTCATTTTTTTCTAAAAGCTCTATGATTGTTGATTTTGCATCGAGTTTTAATATATCGTTAGAAAGATTTTTGCTTTTTAATAAAGAATTAATAGTATCATTTTGCGAAGTTATTTTTTCTTTAAGATTTTTTGAAAAAATTACATTTGGATCAAGCTCAATCGGGCAATTGATTTTTTTTGCAACAAACTCAAAAAACCTTTGAATCGGCACATTTAAACCATACACAAAAAGTATCTGGCAAATTTCTTTAAATAATATCTCTTTCTTTTCGCCGTTTCTTGCTTCTTTTAATCTTGTAAGCGCTATAACGCCATCTAAGATTGATGTATTTTTTACGGGATTAAACATAAAATCCGCCAAAAAGTCTTTTGCGCCGCAGAAAGAAAGGTCATTTTGTTTTTTTGTTTTTGACATAAATTGAGAAAAAGAAATTTGATTTTTTGAATATGAATTTTTATGGTTGTTTTTTTCTTTTTGAATGTCGTTGTTGATTCTTTTTTTGGTCAGGTTTTGTTTAAATTTAATAATTTTAGCTAAAAGCATAGCGGCAATAAGAGTCGAAGAAAGAAATTTGACCCCATGCAAAGCTTTATATAAATCTTTATTTTTGATATTTTTTAATACCGAATTATTTTGATAAAGTGAATCAAAAAACTCTTTTTGCTCTTTTAGATTGATGTCATTTGAATTTTTTAGTAAATTTTTGCTAAATTCAAGCTGATTTTCGTTTTTTAAAAGCCTTATATCAAAATCGGGGTTTTTTAATTTAAAAATTTTATATATTGATGAATCAAATAATTTTTTAATGACAGGAATTGCAAAAAGCCAAATTGCGCCTGTTCCAAATTCATCTATCGCTTTTTCTATTGCATCATCTCGTGTTGCATATTTACTGTATGTATAAACCGTTGTGCCATCGGCAATCCAGTCTTTTACGACCATCGGCACCAGCGAACTATCATTTTTGGATAATCCGGATAAAAATTTTATGCTGTTGTTTGTTAAAATGCTTCCTATGCTCATAATTCCCCTTTTGATTATAGTCCCCAAATAAGATTCATAAGCATTTGATAGCGTTGGTTTATGATTAAATTTTGACTATTTTTCATAATTTTTCCTTATCTACTTTGTTTTTAAAAACTCTAAATTCGCATTTTTGCCAAATTTTTTTATTTTGTGTACAAAATTTAACAATAAAAAAGGCCCCTTTATTTCAAAGAGGCCTTTTGTTTAAAATCTTTTTTCGTCCCGCTCAATAGGGACATAAACAAGCCCTCTTTGAAAACTTGAAAATGTACGTCGTGCGATAACTCTAATTATATTTAATAATTTTATAAACATTAAAAATCCTCATATACAATTTTAAACAATAATATTTATTTTACACCATAAAATAAATTTTGTCTATCATATTTGTGTTCTATCTTGCAATTTTTTTGCTTTGTTTAGTTTAATTATTTTTTCAATCAAAACATCTTTTTGATTGTCATTTAAAAAAGCAATTTTTTTGATATTTTTAGTAATGCTATTGTCAAAACCTTCATCATTTGGGACTTTTGAAATATCTTCATCATTTAAAAAAACGGGTTTATCTTCAATTTCATTGCTTTTATCCTCAAGCTTTACAGGCGAAAAGTTTTTGTAATCAAAAACAATATCTTTAATTTCAATCCCCAAAGGAATTGAATAGGAGTTTAGTTTTTTTAGGATTTTATCTTTTAGTAAATTAAGCTCTTGAATAATAACCGGGCTTTTTGCGCTCACAAAGAGTTTTTTGGATTTTATTGAAACGGGTCTTGAAAATTTAGAAAATTTCTTTCCGACAACAACTCCCCAAAAAGAAAAAATAGTCGAGCGCTTAATCATCTCTGACATTTTATCTTTTTTAAAATCATCAAAAATATTATCGTTTAAAATCTGCGATATTTCTAGCGTTTCATTAATCTTTTTCATATAAACTCTTTAAATTTAATTAAAAGGGGCAATAATATTGCTTTTTGCCCCTTTTAAAATTTTAAATTCAACTTAAACTAAAGCTAATGACGCTTTTTCTTTTAAAATAGACGCCATTTGCGTTTCTTCCCAAGGAATCGAAAAATCTTCCCTTCCCACATGACCGTAAGCAGCAAGTTTTTGATAGAATTTTCCGCCATTTTTAGCGGGCAGATTTCTTAAATCAAATTGCTTGATTATTGCTGCGGGTCTTAGGTCGAATGTTTCTCTTACTATTTTTGATAATTCTTCATCAGAAATTTTTCCCGTTGAAAAAGTATCCACAAGAATCGATACGGGTTGAGCCGTTCCTATTGCATAGGCTAATTCTATTTCACATTTTGAAGCAAGCCCAGCTTTTACGATGTTTTTAGCTACCCATCTTGCAGCATAAGCAGCCGAGCGGTCAACTTTGGTCGGGTCTTTACCCGAAAAAGCACCGCCACCGTGGCGAGCGTAACCGCCATAGGTATCAACGATTATTTTCCTTCCCGTTAAACCGGCGTCGCCTTGAGGCCCGCCGATTACAAATCTTCCCGAAGGATTAATTAAATATCTTGTTTTTTCATCGGGTTTTATATCGTAATTTTCAAAAACCGGCTTTACAACAAGATTAATCATATCTTCTCTAATAATTTGTTGGATTTTTTGATTATCGCTGATTCCTCTGATTTCAGGGTCATGTTGAGTTGATATAACGATTGTATCAATTCTATAGGGTTTGCCGTTTCTATATTCAACGGTGACTTGGCTTTTGCCGTCCGGTCTTAAATAATCAACAAGTTTTTGTTTTCGAATTTGCGATAATCGATATGCCAATTTATGAGCAAGCGAAATAGGCAAAGGCATTAGTTCGCTTGTTTCATCACATGCAAACCCAAACATAATACCTTGATCGCCCGCGCCAATATCTAAAGTTTCATCTTTTGAAGTATCGGCGTTGTCGCTTCTTGTTTCATAGGCTTTATTAACGCCGCCCGCTATATCAGACGATTGTTCATCGATTGAAGTTAAGACAGCGCAAGTTTTATAATCAAATCCTCCGCCTTCTTCGCCGTTATAGCCGATTGATTTAATTGTATTTCTAACGACAGAGGGAATATCAACATAGCAATTGGATGTAATTTCGCCGCAAACAAGCGCCATACCCGTAGTAACTGTGGTTTCAGCCGCAACACGAGATTTTGGGTCTTTTGTTAGAAATTCATCCAAAATAGCATCGGATATTTGGTCGCAAACTTTGTCGGGGTGTCCTTCTGTGACGGATTCCGACGTGAACAAAAAGTTTTGTAATGTCATTTTTTTTCTCCTTAATTTTTATTAACCACCGGTAAGGTTTTTAATTCCGACCCGGTAAATAACATTGTAATACAAAGATTATAGAATATAAAATATATTCTGATTTTGTTCACTTTTCTTAATATTAGCTTTTAGTTTAGCAAAAACTAAATCCTATTATGCCACACCCCGCCGTCTCTATCAACAATAGCATCATAAAATGACCAGATTCTAAATACTCCGGTTAACCCTAAAACCGCGTGGGTGACGTTTTTTTCTGTCGTTTGGCCATTAATAGCTTGACCTATTCCGGGCCAAATAATTAATGAACATAATGAAGCTCCGACACTTCTGCCTGAGATTTTACCGTCTTTTCCGTGAGTCCCTGCAAAAACAGGTACCGTTAAAAACATAGATACAATTAAAAGCGCAAATAATTTTTTCATACCTTTTTCTCCTTCTTAATTCCACTATACGTTTTTTATCATTATAAACTATATTGACGCAAAATAATTTATAAGACTTCTTATCATCACACCCGTTGGGCCTGACAATGTTTCGCGATTTGATTTATCGATATAAGCGGTTCCTGCAATATCAAGATGCATCCAGGATTTTGATTTTGTGAAGTTCGATAAAAACCACCCCGCAGTTGATGTTCCTGCGTTTCTTCCGCCTGTGTTTTTAAAATCAGCGATTTCTGATTTCAAGTTATCTTTAAGTTCTTCCAATATCGGCATTTGCCAAGTGTTTTCGCAGGATAACTTTGAAATTTCTCTGAATTTATCAATTTGCTTTTGGTTATTCCCTAAAACTCCCGTTATATTATGCCCCAAAGAAACAATAACAGCACCCGTTAGAGTTGCAATATCAATAACCTCGTCGACACCTAAGGTATCAGCGTAACAAAGAGCATCCGCCAGAGTCAATCTGCCTTCGGCATCTGTGTTATCTATTTCTATTGTTTTTCCGTTCATGGCAGTTAATATATCGCCCTGTTTATAAGCACAGCCTGATGTCATATTTTCGCATAGCGCACTTATTGCGTGAAGCTCTATATCAAGCTCCAGCTTGCTTACCGCTTGAATAATTCCAAGAACGCTTGCAGCACCTGACATATCAGACTTCATCGTAAGCATAGACGTTGCGGGTTTTATATTCATCCCGCCCGCGTCAAAGGTGATACCTTTCCCAATTAGCGCTATTTTTCTTTTCGGCTCGTTGTTTTTGGGTTTATATGTCAGATGAACAAACCTGGGTTCATTGGGGCTTCCTTGAGAAACAGCTAAAAATGCGTTCATATTCAATTCTTTTATTTGAGTTTTATTTAATATTTTTGCTTCAAGCTTGTGTTCTTTTGCTATCTCTAACGCCTTAGATGCGACATAGCAAGGGGTCACAATCTGCGCCTGTTCATTAATTAAATCTTTTGCAAATTTCATTGCAAATGAGCTATATACTCCAACTTGAGCTTTTGAATCAATGTCGGGCGTTATATTATCATCAATGAGCTCTAAAACTTCGACATTTGGTTTTTTATTTGATAAATATTTGTTAAATTCATATAACCCTATTCGAGCGCTGGTTGTAATGATATTAGCGCAATCCGCTTTTGAAAAATTAAAAAATTTCGATTCCTCTTCATCACTTTCACTTTTTAAAAAATTTTCGATTAATTCAAACCCTATTGTTTTATTGTTTGTGAAATTCTTTGCAATTCGGCTGGCATTTGCAACGGCAATTGCAAACTTTTTCCTTGAAAGTTCTTCTTTTTTTCCTAAAAATACAACCAGAACTTTTAAATCTTTATTTATAGAATATTTAAAAGTTTCATTATAAGAATTTTTAACAGTGCTATATTCAAAAATCTGCCTGTATAATTCATTATTTGATAGTTCGTTTAAGTAATTAAATAAACTGCTCCTTTGATTATCGCCGTCAAACAAAAAAGTGACAATAACATTTGACTTATTTTCTTTTATTTTTGATGTTAAAAACCGCATATAATTTTACTCCTTCATTAGTTTAATTCTATATAATTTTTAATTTTTTCAATTTCATCAAGCGAACGATTTTTTCTTAATTCATTTTTATATTTTTTATCTTTTAATTTTTTTCTCTCTTCCTTTGTAACACAATCTATTTCATCCACAATTGCCCAATTTGAATTTACGGGTTGAATATTTTTGTGTCCGACAAACGTTATATAATTAATGAGCGCTCCTAAAATCGTTTTAGATGATAATTCAATTAAATCAAGCTTTTTTAAGTATCTATCCATATTAATTGCAGCAAATAACCCCGTCGCTATACTTTCGCAATAGCCTTCAACGCCTGTTAATTGTCCCGCAAAGAAAATATTATCAAATTTAAGGGCTTGAAGGTGTTTATTTAAGATTTTTGACGAATTTATAAAAGTATTGGCATGCATCACGCCATATCGCACAATGTTGGCATTTTCAAGCCCGGGGATAGCTTGAAGAAGCTTTTTTTGTTCATCCCATTTAAGATTCGTCTGAAAACCGACTAAATTATATAAATTTGCCATTTTATCATCTTGTCTTAATTGAACAACCGCATAAAATTGGCACTTTTTATATTCTGTTTTTATTCTTCTGTCAAACAACCCAACAGGCTTCATCGGCCCAAAGCGAAGCGTATCAACACCTCTTTTTGCCATTACTTCAATTGGCATACAGCCTTCAAAATACTTTGCTTCAAAATCCCTTAACGGCGCTCTTTGAGCGTTAATTAAAATATCATAAAATTTTTCATATTCGTGCTTGTCCATCGGGCAATTAATAAAATCCGCTTCCCCCTTATCCCATCTTGAAGCATAAAAAGCCTTATCAAAATTAATCGAATCTTTCTCAACAATTGGCGCAATGGCATCATAAAAATGAAAATTCTCTTGCCCGAATACGGTTTTTATATTTTGCGCTAACCTTTGCTCGGTCAATGGGCCTGTTGCAATAATTGTCGGGATATTAGGGTCAATTTCATCATATTTTTTATTTACTATTTCTAAATTATCAAATTTATTCAGTTCATCTTTTACAGCCTTACAAAACCCAAATCTATCGATTGAAAGAGAATTCCCGGAAGGAACCGAGTTTTCTTTTGCAATTGCAAACAATCTTGAACCCAATTCCAGCCCTTCTTGTTTTAATAACCCCGAAGCACTTAATGAATCAAGAGACCCGAGGCTATTGGAGCAGACAAACTCAGCCGGGTAATCGGTTTTATGAGCGCCTGTAGAATATTTTGGGCGCATTTCAATTAATTCAACACTATAGCCTTTATTTAATAAATAAAGTGCGGCTTCACTTCCTGCTAAACCTGCACCAACGATTCTGACTTTTTTATCCATAAAACCATTATAGCTTTAAAATTTCAGTTTAATTCAACTTAATAAAATTTAACAAAATACTAAAGTTTTAGAAGATTTTGACGAAATAATTAATATATAAATAGTATATAAAAACAAAATAAAGCAAGACCATAAAAACAAAAAACGCAAGAGCACAACAAAACCGGCAAAACACAAATACAAGGGCAAAAGCATGTTTGAGACACTGAAACCACAAACAAATTTCATATCTTCCAATTACCTTATTAAAAAAGCTATGCTTAAAAGAAGGCAGATGGCTCGTGCCGCCATTTTAAAAATTCAAAACAAAGCTGAAAAAATCAGAATTGTTAAATAATTTAGCAAAAAATAAATTTACATTGCCATTTCATCGTCTTTATTGAATTTTGACGCAAAATTTTCAAGAAATTTTGCAAATGAATTTTCGTTTCTGTCGTTTTCTTCTTCCTCGTCATGCGGTTGATTGATGATGACTAAAACTTCATCCTTAGCAGCCATTTTGAGGTTATTTCTTGCAATGGATTCAACTTTATACATTGAGCTGAAGTTTTTAATTTCATTTTTTAAATTTGAATTTCTCGATTGCGCAGCAGCATAAAGACTCTGCGCTTTTGCAATTTTTGCTTGATATACAACAATTTTTGCCAAATTTAATAAAGCGGAATAGCTTATTTGAATCACGCACAGCAACAAAACTATCGTCAAAAATGAATGATAAAACCTCACTTTTCGGATTTTCTTTTTTTGTTGATGTTGAACTCTCGATTTTAAATTATTAAATTCCGCATTTGCCATATGAATAATTTTAGCGTAAATTTTATTATAAAACAATAAAAAATAAGAAAAATTAATCATTAATATTTAAAATTTTTCTCAATCTTTTTTTCATAATCAAATTTTCGTTTTCAAGCCTCGATATTTCGCGCTGCATGCGTGTTAATCTGTCTTGAGAAGCTTCTTTGGTGTCAAATTGAAATGACGTGAAGCCGATACTTGAAGGAAGGCGCCTTTTTGCTTCATCTTTCAACATCAAAAGACTGTCTAAACCTTTATCCGTTATAAAACCAAGCTTTATTAAAATGCTCGCCATTTTAATATGGCGGCCCTGGTCGTTTAATTCCTTTTGGTATCTTATTGCTTGTTCCAATTGGATGACGGAGATTTTTCCGATTCTTTTTAAAAATTCGCCCGTTTTGAGTTTTCCTGCCAAAAACATTGCAATAGCAACGTTTTTGTTGTTTTCAAAATCCGGAATGGATAAAAATTCTAACTCAATCAGCCTCACAAATATTTTTGCGCTGTCGGCCAATGTCCAATTGTTTTTCACCGTGATTTCAAGAATGGTATTTTCCTCAAGTAAATCTTTCAAGAATATATAATGCCCATCCGACAAATTAAGATTTTTTTCTTCAAGCTCCTGTTTACCTTTAAAAGTCACCTTTGGACACATGTATTGAAATAAATCATCGACTTGAGTTAATTGAGAAAATTCTTCTAATTTATGATTCAAATCATCAAATATTTCTTTTGTAATAACTTGTTTAACCCAAATGGGGAGGCTCCTTATGTTTTCAATAAATAATTCTGACACTTTCTGCATATTCGTATTTTCCACTAAAATATTTTCCATCAATAAAATTTAATAATTACATCATATAATTTATAAGCAAAATTGTAAAACATGTTACAATATTTTTACCAAAGGAGGATGATTATGGGTCTTGACGGGATTTCAATCAATCAACTCAGAGTGACACAGGAAAATAGTCCGAGCGAAATAAACAGAAACATTAAAACACAAAACGAAAACAATCCCAAAATAATCGACGGACTTTCGCAAGGCCAAAGGGTTGACCCAAATAAAGATAGAGAGCATAATAGTAATGACGAATTTAATTTTGAGCAAAATGAACAACAAGAAAACAAAGAAGATGATGAAACAAATGAATCAACGCAAGTAATAAAATACGACCTGTCTCAAAGCAATAAATATGAACTAAAAATTGATGATAATTCAAATACAATTTTAATCATTGAAAAAGCCACACAAAAAACAGTTGAAAAAATTGACGCACAAGAACTGTCAAATTATGTTCATTTTTTATCTAATTCGCAAGGAAGTATCGTAAATAGGAAATTTTGAAGTGAATCAATATACAAAACAATATCAAAAAGCAAGCATCGAAACAGCCTCAAAAGAACAAATATTGATTATGCTCTATGACGGAGCAATCCAATATCTAAACAAGGCAAAAATCGCCATGCAAAATAAAGAAATAGAAAACACTCACAACAACATAATGGGGGCTGAAAAAATCATTCAGGAATTCATAAATTCAATGGATAGACAAGTCGCTCCACAATTGGCAGAAAACCTTATAAGTTTATATGAATATTTTATAAGACGATTGGTTCAAGCTAATATTAAAAAACAAGTTGAACCTATTGATGAAGTTTTAACGTACCTTAAATCCCTAAAAGCTACTTGGGAACAAGCTATAGCCCTTGCGCAAAAAGAAGAAAGAGAATCATTAAAATCAAACGGTTCAACAGGTATTGATTATTATGACGATGGCGGCTCGGCGGCAGACGAAGACGAAGACGAAGACGAAGACGATGACGAAGAAGATGAAGAAGATGGTGAAGACGACGAGGACGAAGAATAATGCTTAGTATTAATGATTACAATCATCTTAAACTTTTATATGAAAATTTTTTTAAATTTAATACATACATAAAAGATTTAATCGAAAGCCAAGATTATGACAGCATCGATGTTGCAATTCAAGAAAAAGACAGCTTAATAAGACAGATAATTAACTTTGAAAAACCAAGAATTGATGACATTAAAGAAAACCCCGAGCTTCATAAAATCAGGCTTGATTTAATTGAAAAAGAAAAAGAAAATATAGTTTTGTTGACCTCGATTCGAGATAAAATCAAAAATGATATTACGGCACTAAACAAAGCAAAAAAAGTCATAAATACCTATGAACCCCAAACCGTTGAGCCATCTGCAACTTTTGAAATTAAAGAAGAAGAATAGTTTTTTGTTAAATAAACAAATTGACCAAATTTAAAAAATATTATTTAATTATTTTGTAATATTTTTATAGGGGTTTACCAAATGAAGAAATATTCATTATTTTGTTTATGCTCTTTTTTGTGCTTATCAAGCACTTTTACTGTTGCTTGCGCGCAAACCGATGTTACAAATAACGTCGGAAATTTAATCGTAAATGATATTGAACAAGTTACACAAATTGCAAAAAGTAACGATAAGCCTAAAATTGTTCGCAATGAAACATTTAAGCAAAAGGATAACACTGCTCAGCCAAGCGTAGCAAATACAGAACCTTCTAAAGGTAAAATTATTCCGACCAGAACAGAAAAAATGAAAGACGATTCATCTGAATTAAAATCTATTGGCGATGCCCCTGATAAAGGTCAAATTGTTCCTATGGATTCAAAAAAAATAAAAGATGATGCAGTATCAAATTCATCAAATATGGACCCCGCCAAAGGCGAAATTGTTCCGGTAAAACCGGCAAAGGCTAAAAAAGACACCGCTCGTTTAAAATCATCGGGTAACAACCCATCTAAAGGTGAAATAATTCGGATTAATACTTTGCCCCAAAAAGACGACCAAGAATTGTTAAAATCAACAACCGCTGATTCGGACAAAGGTCAATTCATTGAAACAAAAACATTTCACCAAAAAGATGACTCGGCAAATTTGCAGGCATTAAAATCAATTGACCCGTCCAAAGGCGAAATTGTTAATCCATCCGAAAGAATCATTAAAGACGACTTAAAAGCTGCAAATGAAATAAATAATACATCGGATAAAATTGAATACAGTTCTTCACGTGCTTTTAAAGTTAAAGATACGACAAATAGTGTTTCAGATAAAATTGAATATAACTCTTCAAAAGCTTTCAAAGTTAAAGATATAACAAATAGTGTTTCAGATAAACCGGAATATAATTCTGCACAAGCTTTCAAAGTTAAAGATACGACTAAAAAATAATATTTAAGAAACTTAACTTAAAAAAGGCGATATAAAAAATATCGCCTTTGATTTTATTTTTAACTTCTAAGATTTTTATAGCTAAAGCCAAAATAAATCCCGACCCCGATTAGTATCCAAAGCGGGAACATAATCGAACTTGTGGTTAGTTGTTTAAGAGAGAAAAACATCAATGCCATACATGAAATTATCCCCAAAATCGGAAACAAAGGCACAAAAGGGACTTTGAAGGGTCTTTTTAAATTCGGCTCTTTTTTTCTTAAGATAATTACCGCAACACAAATTGCAATAAATGAGGTAAATGTCCCGTAATTACATAATTGCGCCGATATGTTTAAATCCATAAATAGCGCGCACACAATTATTACCAGCCCCACAACAATTGTCATTATATGAGGGGTGCGATATTTTTTGTGAATCGACCTTAAGACCTTAGGCAAAAATTTATCCCTGCTCATTGCGTATAATATTCTTGTTGCCGCAAGCTGACAAATTAAAAATACGCTAGCGAGTGCGCACACGGCGGCAATTGAGATGAATCCGGCGAGAAAATCTTTATTGATTAATTTTAAAGCTGCGCTAATGGGCGCCGTCGGGTTAATTTGATTTATGGGTACAATCCCTGTTAAAACAAGAGCAACAAGGATGTATAAAATCGTACAAAAAACAAGTGTCCCTAAAATTGCGAAAGGTAAATCTTTTTGAGGGTTTTTTGTTTCTTCTGCTGCGGTTGAAACGGCGTCAAAACCGATGTAAGCAAAAAATATTATAAAAGCACCCATCAAAATCCCTTCAATCCCGTTTGGAGCAAAAGGAACCCAATTGGAAGGTTTTACATAAAAAGCGCCGACAAAGATAAAAGATAAAATCATAAAAAGATTTAATCCGACCATAACAGAAGCAAATCTTGTGGATTCTTTGATTCCTCGAATCAGAATAAGGGTCGATAAAATCGTTAAAATAATAGCGGGAAGGTTAATTGCAACGGGGATTTTATCAAATAAATAAGGCATTTTATCATGCGCATCAAGCCCGTATCTTTCGCACATATGATAGATTGTTCGAACATCGCTCCTTAGCCAAAGCGGAAAATTTAGGATAAAATTAGGTAAATGAGCGCTAAAACCCTTTAAAAGCTGGGTTAAATACCCAACCCACGAGCTTGCGACGGTGACATTACCTATGACATAATTTAACATCAAAACCCAACCCACAAGCCAAGCCAAAAATTCGCCCAAAGTCGCATAACAATAGGTATATACGCTTCCCGATACCGGAATAATGGAAGCAATTTCGCTATAGCATAACGCGCTAAAAACGCACGCGATAGCAGCTAATACCATTGAAACAATAATAGCAGGCCCGGCACCAAGACTTTCGGGGCCGCCTTGGATAGCTGTTCCGATTATGGTTAAAATTCCCGTACCCACAACGGCACCTATACCTATGACAAAAAGGTCAAAGGCGTTAAGGGACTTTTTTAAAGAGGAATTTTTAGCTCTATCCAAAAGCTCTTTTGCGGATTTTTTTGTCAACAAGTTATTTACAACATTTGTTATTTTTTCTTTATTAAATATCTTCATTATTTCCATTGTTTTCGTTATTTATGTTATCTTCATTTTCGGTGTTTAAAACCATCTGAGGCATTTCAATTGCTTCTTTTTGCGCTTGTCGTTGGCGAGAATAGCTATATGTCAAATAAAATACGATTCCTAAAATTACCCAAACCGGAAACAGAACTCTTGATGTTTTTAAAAATTGCATCGAATAAATCATCAAGCCCCCGCAGCATAATATCCCCATTAAAGGTAAATATGGGCAAAAGGGCACTTTAAAAGGACGCTCACGATTTGGATCGGTCTTTCTTAAGATTAATACAGCAACACAAACAATTATAAAGGAGGCAAATGTCCCAAAGTTGCATAATTCAGCGGCTGTTGAAATATTGAGCAAAAGCGAACCTATAATACAAATCAACCCTACAATAATTGTTAAAATATGAGGGGTTTTATACTTTGGATGGAGCGTTTGTAATATCTTAGGCAAGAAATTATCCCTACTCATAGCATATAATATTCTTGTCCCTGCCAGCATCAAAACCAACAATACCGAAGTTAAACCGGTTAAAGCACCGATTGAAATAAGCCCTGCAACCCAATTTTGACCGACCATCCTCATAGCCGAAGCAATCGGAGCTTGGAGGTCAATTTGATTTATCGGTACAACGCCTGTTAAAACAAGGGCCACAAGAACATATATTATCGTACAAACGC